>CAZKTK010000029.1:0-14536 GCA_964555535.1 uncultured Rhodospirillaceae bacterium | reverse complement strand
CGCCACCATGTGGGGCGGCTCGCTCGAGTTCCCGGCGCCGATGCTGTTTGCGCTCGGCATGATCTTCCTCTTCGTGGTCGGCGGCGTGACCGGCGTGGTATTGGCGAATGCGGGCATCAATACCGCCCTGCACGACACCTACTACGTGGTCGGGCATTTCCACTACACCATGTCCATGGGCGCGCTGTTCTCGATGTTTGCCGGCTTCTACTACTGGATTGGCAAAATGTGCGGCCGCCAGTACCCGGAAATGCTTGCCAAGGTGCAGTTCTGGACGCTCTTCATCGGCGTCAACCTGACCTTCTTCCCGATGCACTTCTCGGGCCTGGCGGGCATGCCGCGGCGCTATGTGGACTATCCGGACGCCTTCGCGGGCTGGAACATGATCTCGTCCCTGGGGACCTATCTCTCCTTCGCCTCGGCCATGCTGTTCATCTTCATCGTCTTCCGGACCTTCACGGCGGGCGCCAAGTGCGCGGACAATCCGTGGGGCGAAGGCGCGACCACACTGGAATGGGGCACCTCTTCGCCGCCGCCGTTCCACACCTTCGAGGAACTCCCGGAGGTCAAGTGACCCTCGGGCCTCAAGGGTAAGCGGCGATAGCGGAGCACAACGTGTCCGACTTGTCAGCGATACAGGCCAGCCCGACCGGCGCCTTCACGGCGTCGGCCGAGGCTGGCCCACGCGACTTTCTCGCGCTGCTCAAGCCGCGGGTGATGTCGCTGGTCTGCTTTACGGGTCTCATGGGCATGGCTCTGGCACCGGGGGCGCTGCACCCGGTGATCGCGTTTACGGCCCTGCTTTGCATTGCCATCGGCGCCGGCGCGTCCGGGGCCATCAACATGTGGTGCGATCGCGACATCGACGCGGTCATGAAGCGCACGCGCAACAGACCGATCCCGGCCGGGCGCATGCCGGCGGGGACCGCTCTCGGTTTCGCGGTCACCCTGGCCGTCGGATCGGTGGCCTTGATGGCGCTGGCCGTCAATTGGGTCGCGGCCGGGCTGCTCGCCTTCACCATCGCCTTCTACGTCTTCGTCTACACCCTGTGGCTCAAGCGGCGCACGCCGCAGAACATCGTCATCGGCGGCGCCTCGGGCGCGCTGCCGCCGGTCATCGGCTGGGCCGCGGTTACCGGCGGCGTCGATGTGCTGCCGCTGCTGCTCTTTGCCATCATCTTCATCTGGACGCCGCCCCACTTCTGGGCCCTGGCGCTGTTCCGCTCTGGCGATTACGCCAAGGCGGGCGTGCCGATGCTGCCGGTGGTGCGCGGCGAGGCCGATACGCGCCTGCAGATCCTGGCCTACAGCATCGTTCTGGTGCCCTTGACGCTGGTACCGTGGGCCTTGGGCCTGAGCGGCTGGCTGTACGGTGCCGCCGCGACCGTGCTGGGTCTTGAATTCCTGCGCCGGGCGGTGGCCGTTTGGCGCCAGGGCGAGGAGCGGTCGGCGCGGGGCTTGTTCGGCTATTCGATCGCCTATCTCTTCCTGATCTTCGTCGCTCTCGGCGTCGACCACTGGCTCGGCTGGGCAGGAGCATGACGGCAGTGCCCTATCACGAGCAGCACAAGAAACACCGCCGGCGCAACCTGGCGCTGGCCGGCGCCCTGTGCGCCCTCGTGGTGCTGTTCTTCCTGATCACCCTCGCCAAGTTCGGCGGCGGAGGCTGAGCATGGCGGCGGACGCGACAATGACGAATCGCAACCGGCGCCTGGCACTCGTGCTCGGCGGTGCCGCCTTCGGCATGGTGGGGCTCGCCTATGCCTCGGTGCCGCTGTACCAGCTCTTCTGCCAGGTTACCGGCTATGGCGGCACCACCAAGACCGCCGCCGCCGCACCGGGGGTGCTCGGCGATATCGAGATCGATGTCACCTTCAACGCCGATACGGACCGCGACCTGGCATGGCGTTTCGAGCCTCTGCAAGGCCGCGTCACGGTGCGCGCAGGCGAGAGCGCCCTGGCCTTCTACCGGGCCGACAATCTGGGCGAGGTGCCTATCGTCGGCAGCGCCACCTTCAACGTCACGCCGCAGGTGGCGGGCGCATACTTCAACAAGATCGACTGCTTCTGCTTCGAGGAGCAATATCTCGAGCCCGGCGCCAGCGCCGAGCTGCCGGTGCAGTTTTTCGTCGATCCGGCCATCGCCGATGACCCGGATACGGCGGGAATCCGAACCATTACCTTGTCTTACACTTTCTTCGATGCCGGCCCCGAGGCGCTGGCACGCCGGAGCGAGGCCGCAGACGCGGCTCCGATGCCGGCGACATCGCTGAACTGAAGACCACGCATAGCGCGGAGAGACTGACATGAGCGACGCAGCCCACCAGAACCATCCCTATCACCTGGTAGATCCCAGTCCGTGGCCGATCGTCGGCGCGCTCGGGGGCCTGCTGTTGACCGGCGGCATGGTCATGCATATGCACGAGCAAGGCGGAGGCAGCGCGGTTGCCATCGTCGGTGCCTTGATCGTTGCCTTCACCATGTTCGTATGGTGGCGCGACGTGATCCGTGAGGCGGAAACGGAAGGCCATCACACGCCGGTCGTGCAGCTCGGCCTGCGCTACGGCATGGTGATGTTCATCGCCTCCGAGGTGATGTTCTTCTCGGCCTGGTTCTGGGCCTTCTTCGATGCCTCGCTCTATGCGAACGAGACCATCCAGGAGGCGCGGGTCGCCTTTACCGGCGGTCAGTGGCCGCCCGAGGGCATCGAGGTCTTCGATCCCTGGCACCTGCCCCTGCTCAACACGGTCATCCTGCTCACCTCGGGCGCCACGGTGACCTGGGCGCATCATGCGCTGCGGGAAGGCAATCGCCAGCATCTCAAGCTCGGGCTCTTGCTCACGGTCGCCCTCGGTGCCATTTTCACCGTCGTCCAGGCCTACGAGTACGGCCACGCGGCGTTCTCGTTCACGGACGGCATCTATCCCTCGACCTTCTTCATGGCGACGGGCTTCCACGGTACCCACGTGATCATCGGCACCATCTTCCTGCTGGTCTGCCTGGGTCGTGCCTATAAGGGCCACTTCAAGCCCGAACAGCATTTCGGCTTCGAGGCGGCGGCTTGGTACTGGCATTTCGTCGATGTCGTCTGGCTGTTCCTCTTCGTCTGCGTCTACTGGTGGGGCGGCTGAGCCATACCCCACCGCCCTCGCTACCGGCAGCGGCGCTCCGGCGTCGCTGTCCGGCCTGCGGCGAGGGCCGTCTCTATCGACGCTACCTTCAGGTCGCGGATCGCTGTGCGGTCTGCGGCCTTGATCTTAGGGCCCAGGACTCGGGTGACGGCCCGGCCGTGTTCATCATAATGATCGTAGGTTTCATCGTGGTCGGCCTGGCACTTTGGACCGAGCTGACCTTCTCGCCGCCGCTTTGGCTGCACATGGCTTTGTGGACGCCGCTCATCCTCGGCCTGTCGCTGGCCATGCTGCCGGTGCTCAAGGCGGGCATGGTGGCGCTGCACTACCGCCATAATATTCTCGATGCGGAAAATCGGCCTCGTCACTGATGCTGTGGCCGCCGCGGCGCTTGCGCTGCTGCTGGGTCTCGCTTTCTGGCAGCTCGACCGGCTGCAGTGGAGGCAGGACCTGATCGCCAGTATCGAGGCGCGTGCGCACGCGCCCGCCGTGGCCCTGCCCGCCGCGCCCGAGGCGTTCACCCGCGTCACGGCCTCCGGCACGTTCGATCACGGGGGCGAGCGCCACATCCTGGCCCAGACCCATGAAGGCGGGGTGGGCATTTCCGTTATCACGCCGCTGCACCTCGACGACGGGCGCCTGCTGCTTGTCGATCGCGGTTGGGTGCCCGATAGCACGCGCGAGGCCGTGAGCCGGCCCGAGGGGCCGCTGACGCTCGAAGGGCTGGTGCGCCTGCCGCCGCGGCGCAACAGCTTCGCGCCGGAGAACAGCCCTGCGGACGAGCAGTGGTTCCGCATCGACCCTGAGGCCATGGCCGGCGCCGATGCCTTGCCGTTCTACCTGGAGGCTTCGACCGCCAATCCCGGGGGCTGGCCCCTGCCGCGGCAAAGGGCCCTTTCGCTGCGCAACGATCATCTGGAATATGCCCTCACCTGGTTCGCGCTGGCGGCGGGCCTGCTGGTGGTCTATGTCCTGTTCCGCAAACAGGCGGGGAGAGCGAAACCATGACGGCCATTCGGAAAGTCGCGGCGATCACGGCGCTGGCGATCTTCGTCCAAATTCTGCTCGGCGCCCTGACCCGTCTCACGGATTCGGGCCTGTCCTGCCCCGACTGGCCGCTGTGCTACGGCCTCTGGTTCCCGAGCCCCGCCGAGCTCGTGGCGCTCGAGGCCGACTACACCTTCGGGCAGGTGATGGCCGAATGGACCCACCGCTTCAACGCGGCGGTCGTCGTCGGCCCGCTCACCCTGGTTCTGTTGATCATGGCCTGGCGCAAGCGCCAGGAGGCGCCGGCGATCTTCCGCCTCATGGTTGCCGCGGCGGTGCTGCTGCTCATCCAGGCCGGGCTCGGCGGCTTCACGGTGCTCGACCGCAACAGCCCCTGGTCGGTGGCCGTGCATCTCGGCGTCGCCCTGGTTCTGCTGGCGCAGATACTGCTCGTCTACATGCGCGCCCGCAATGGGGCCGAGCCGGAACGCGGCGGGGCGCATGCGCTGGTCTGGCCGGCGGCGGCCTTGGCGCTGGTCACCGTGGCCAGCGGCGCCATGGTGGCGAAATCGGCTGCCAGTCTCGCCTGTTCGACCTGGCCGCACTGCGACGGCGCGCTGATCCCCGACCTTAGCGATCCGGGCATCGCCTTGAATTTCGGCCATCGCGTGCTCGCCTTGGCGACGTCTGTGATCATCGCGGCGCTCTGGGTCGTCGCGCGGCGCGGCGAGCGCACGCCATTCCAGCGGGCCGCCAACATGGCGTTTTGGGTGCTCGTACTCCAAGTGGTCTTGGGGGCCGGCGTGATCCACGCCTTCTCGGGCGACAGCCTGTTCGTTCAGGTTCTCGTCGGCGTCATCCACCAGGGCATCGGCGTGGTGCTGTTCGCCAATCTCGCCATCATGGCGCGCCTTGACGCCTGAGGAATATGGCGCGCTCGAGGCGCGTTTCCGGCGGCTGTCGCTGCTTGGCGAGGCGAGCCGTCTCCTGGAATGGGATCGCGCGGCCTTGATGCCGAGCGGCGGCGCCGAGGCCCGCGCGGAGCAGCTTACCGAGCTGGCGCTGATCCGCCACGAGATGCTGTGCGACCCGGCGCTGGCGGACCTGCTCGATGGCGCGGAGAGCGCCGCTCTCGACGAATGGCAAAGCGCCAATCTTGCCGCCATGCGACGGCCGTGCCGGCCGATCTGCACGAGGCAGAGACCCGCGCTGCGCTCGCCTGTGAGACGGCCTGGCGCGAGGCGCGCCCGACCAACGATTTCGCAGGCCTGGCGCCGCTGTTTACGGAGGTCGTCCACCTCGCCCGCGAGGTCGCTGTGGCCAAGGGCGAGGCGCTCGGTTGCGCGCCCTACGACGCCCTGCTCGATCAATGGGACGCGGGTCTGCGGACCGCCGATTTCGAGGATCTGTTCGCCCGTCTCGCCCGCGACCTGCCGGGGCTTGTGGCCGCGGTGCGCGAACGCCAGGCGAGCGAGGCGCCGCCGCGCCTGCCGCCGGGGCCCTTCCCGATCGCCGATCAGCAGCGTCTTGCCGAGCGATTGATGGCGGCGGTGGGCTTTCCCCTGGCGCACGGCCGCCTCGATACCAGCCGGCATCCGTTCTCCTGCGGCACGCCCGAGGATCTGCGCATCACCACGCGCTACGACGAAAGCGATTTCTCCTCCGGCCTCATGGCGGTCCTCCACGAGACCGGCCACGCGCTCTACGACCACGGCCTGCCCCGGGCCTGGCGCCACCAGCCGGTCGGCGAGGCCCTCGGCATGAGCGTGCACGAAAGCCAGTCGCTGATCGTCGAGATGCAGGCCTGCCGCAGCCGCGCCTTCATGGGCTTCGCGGCACCGCTGATGCGCGAGGCCTTCGGCGGCGAGGGCGAGGCCTGGGATGCCGACAATCTCTACCGCCTGCAAACCCGCGTGACACCGAGCCTGATCCGCGTCGAGGCCGACGAGGTCACCTATCCGCTGCACATTCTCCTGCGCACGCGCCTGGAGCGTCTGTTGATCGCGGGCGAGCTCGACGTGGCCGACCTGCCCGGCGCCTGGGCCGAGGGCATGCGCGACGGCCTCGGCATCACCCCGCCGGACGACCGCGACGGCTGTCTGCAGGACATCCATTGGGTGGAAGGCATCTTCGGCTATTTCCCCACCTACACCCTCGGCGCGGTTACCGCCGCCCAGCTCTTCCAGGCCGCCCGCCGCGACGCGCCGTATCTCGAGACGGCCCTCGGCCAGGGCGACTTCCGGCCGCTGCTGGGCTGGCTTGCCGAGCACGTGCACGCCCGCGCCAGCTCCCTCGCAGCCCGCGATCTCATCACCGAAGCCACCGGCCAGCCGCTGGCCGCCGACGCCTTCGAGGCACACCTAAAAGCGCGGTATTTAGCCGACTAGGTTGAACACCGTGCCGCAGATGATGACCGTGTCCTCGCCGCAGGGCAGGCCGCGAAAACGCGCCTCGTCGAGGATGGCGGCCTTGTCGCGGGTCGCGAGATCCACGGCCTGCACGCCGGGGCCGCGGCCGTCGCTGACGGGGGCGAAGCGCAAGGTGGCGCCGTCGAGGGCGATGGCGGGTAGGCCGTTCTCTTTCGTGACGGGCGCTTCCAGGGCGCGGGCCCAGAGCGATGCCGTGTCCTCATGGGCCTCCACGGCCATTTCGACGCCGACGATGCCGCTGACGCGTTCTTCGTGTACGGCCTTGCGCCAGTCGTCCGGGCCGGCGGGCGGCCAATCGCAAAGGCGTTCGCCGTAGTCGGGAACGGAAGGCACCGAATCGAGCGACAGCAGCACGCCGCCGGTGTCGCGCGGGTGGAAGTGCGTTGCCACATAGTTGCCGTCGTCATAGGTCTTGACCGCACGAATGCCCAGGCCCGCTGCGCGGTCGCGCGCGGCGATGGCGTCGCTGCCCTGGATGATCACCATATAGCCGCTGTCGCCGCCGCGCCGGGCGATATAGCGCCCGCCCGCGGTGTCCTCTTCGGCCGGCGAGACGATCTCCAGGAACTCCCCGCCCACGGGTGCCACGATATTGACCAACCCGAACTCGGCAACGCCCGGGTCGCGGAAGGCGACCTCGATGCCGAGGGTCCCGGTCAGGATATCGCAGGACGTTTCCAAGTCGCTGGCGATCAGCGCAATCTGTCTCAGTCTCATGGCACTCTCCCTACCAGGTATCCACATTGGGCCGGCGCTTGCCTTCGCGTACCGGCTTCGGCGGCAGCGACGCCAGGCCGGCAAGCAGCCAGCGGCGCGTCTCGGCCGGATCGATGACATCGTCGAATTCCATATAGGTGGCGGTGTTCAGGGCCTTGCCGTCCTCGTAGGCCTTGGCCACCATCTTCTCGAACAGGGCCTTGCGCTCGGCCGGGTCCTCGACCGCTTCCAGCTCCTTGCGGTAGCCGAGCTTGACCGCGCCCTCGAGCCCCATGCCGCCGAACTCGCCGCTCGGCCAGGCGACCGTGAAGAACGGCGTCTTGAAGCTGCCGCCTGCCATGGCCTGGGCGCCGAGGCCGTAGGCCTTGCGCAGGATGATGCTGAACATGGGCACTTCGAGGTTGGCGCCGATCACGAACAGGCGGCAGCAATGGCGCACCAGCGCGGTTTTCTCGACCTCGGGCCCGACCATCATGCCCGGCGTGTCGATGAGCGTGACGACGGGCAGATCATGGGCATCGCAAAGCTGCAGGAAGCGCGCCGCCTTGTCCGCGCCGTCGGAATCGATGGCGCCCGCGAGATGGGTCGGATTGTTGGCGATGAGGCCCATCGCCCGCCCTTCGAGGCGGATCAGGGCGGTGACCATGCCGAGCCCGAAATCCCGGCGCAGCTCCAGCACGGAGCCCTCGTCGGCCAGGGTCTCGATCACGGTGCGCACGTCGTAGATGCGCAGCCGGTCCTCGGGGATGGCGCGGCGCAGCCGGCGCTGGTCGGGCGCCTGCCAGTCGGCCAGCCGGCCCTGGAAATAGGAGAGATAGCGCTTGGCCGCCGCCACGGCTTCCGCTTCGTCGGCAACCGCGATATCGACCACGCCGTTGGGGCGCTGCACGTCCATCGGTCCCACCTCCTCGGGGCGGAACACGCCGAGGCCGCCGCCTTCGATCATGGCCGGCCCGCCCATGCCGAGGGTCGCGTTCTCGGTGGCGATGACCACGTCGCAGCAGCCGAGCAGCGCCGCATTGCCGGCGAAGCAGCGGCCGGAGACGATCCCCACCAGGGGCACCAGGCCGCTGAGGCGCGCGAAATAATGGAAGGCCATCACGTGCAGGCCCGCCGGCGTCACCCAGTCCGTATCGCCCGGCCTGCCGCCGCCGCCCTCGGCGAACAGCACCAGCGGCAGGCGCCATTGTTCGGCGAGCTCGAACATGCGGTCCTTCTTTTCGTGGTTCTTGAAGCCCTGGGTGCCGGCGAGCACGGTGTAGTCGTAGCTCATCACGACGCAACGGGCCTCGCCGTCGTCAAAGAGCGCCCCGTTGACCTGCCCGATGCCGCCGATAAGGCCGTCCGCAGGCGTGCGTGCAATGAGATCGTCGAGGCTGCGCCGGCTGCGCTGGGCGGCGATGATCAACGGGCCGTATTCGATGAAGCTGCCCTCGTCGACGAGGTCGGCGACGTTCTCGCGCGCCGTGCGCTGGCCGGTCTTGCGCCGTCTGGCGACCGCCTCGGGGCGGGCCTCGTCGTGGCCGAGGGCGTGGCGCGCCTCTACTTCGGCGAGATCGGGCCGGATGGCATCGAGGTCGATCTCCTCTTCTTCGGCGTCGTCCTCCCCCGCCACCTCTTGCGGCGAAAGAAAGGCGAGCGGCTGGCCTTCCGAGACTGTATCGCCCGGGGCGACGAGAATCCGGCTCACCAGCCCGGCGGCAGGCGCGCTCACCGCATGCTGCATCTTCATCGCTTCGAGCACGAGGATCTCCTCGCTGTCGCGCAGCAAGTCGCCGTCTGCGGCGCTGAGGGCGACGATGGTGCCCTGCATGGGCGCGGGTACGGCAAGCGTGCCTGCCGGCGCGGCGGGCGCGGCTGTCGGTGGAGCGGCATCCGTTGTCCTGCCATGATCGAGCACCGCTAGCGGGTCGGTCGCATCGATCTTGGCGCCGACCCCGGTGCCGGCCGGCGCCGCCGTCTCAATATGCCGGCGCGGATGGCTGTCTTCGGGGGTGGCCAGCAAGCGGGCCATATTGTCTTCCAGGAAGCGTGTATCGATATCGCCGGCAAGGAAGGCTGCATCGCGCAGCACGCTCATCAGCAGGGCCCGGTTGGTCTCCACCCCGTCGATACGGAACTCGGAGAGGGCGTGGTAGAGCCGGGAGGCACCGACGGACAGGTCCTCGTCGTCCGCCCAGGCGATCACCTTGGCGAGCAGGGAATCGAAATTGGGGTTCGCCCGGTAGCCCGCATGGCCGCAGCCGTCGACACGCACGCCCGGCCCGCTCGGCGGCTCGAAGGCGGCAATGGTGCCGGGGCTCGGGCGCGCCGTGCCGTCGGCAGCCAGGCGCTCCAGGTTGATGCGCGCCTGCAGCGCGATGCCGCGCCGCGCCGGCGCCTGGTCGAGGCCCAGTTCGGCGAGGCTCTCGCCGGCGGCAATGCGCAGCTGCGCCGCCACCAGATCGAGCCCCGTGACTTCCTCGGTCACCGTGTGCTCGACTTGCAGGCGTGGATTGGCCTCGATGAAATGGAAGGCCGCGTCGGGGTCAAGCGAGGCATGGACCAGAAACTCGCAGGTGCCGAGCCCGCGATAGGCAACCGCTTGGCCGAGCGTCACCGCCGCAGCGCAGAGCCGCGCACGCAGCGCCTCGCCGAGGCCCGGGCACGGCGCCATCTCCAACAGCTTTTGCCGCTGGCGCTGGATGCTGCATTCGCGCTCGCCGAGATGGACGACATTCGCGCCGTCGCCGAGAATCTGCACCTCGATATGGCGCACGCCGCGCAGCGCGGTCTCGCCGTATAGCCGATCGTCGCCGAAAGCATTGCGCGCTTCGCCGGCACAGCGCTCGAAGGCCGTGTCGAGATCGTCGCCGGCTTCGACGACACGCATGCCGCGCCCGCCGCCGCCGGCAATCGCCTTGATCATCAGGGCGCCGCCGTCGAGAGACTCGCGGAACGCCCCCATGGCGGCAAGGTCGGCCGCGCCGTCCGTGCCGGGCGGTGTGGGAATGCCGCAGCGTGCCGCCAAGGCTCGGCTCTCGGCCTTGTCGCCAAGTAGGGTCAGGGCAGCGGGCGCCGGGCCGACGAAGACAAGACCGGCGTCGGCGCAGCGCGCGGCAAAGGCGGCGGATTCGCTGAGGAAGCCATAGCCGGGATGCACGGCCTGGCAGCCGGCCTCAAGCGCGATGGCGACGATGCGCTCGATGTCGAGATAGGCGGCGGGGCCGGCCGCGCCGAGGTTTATCGCCTGATCCGCGTGCGACGCATGCAAGGCGCCTTCCTCGTCGGCGGCGTGGACCGCCACCGAGCGCATGCCGAGCAGCGCTGCGGCGCGTGCGATGCGTATCGCCACTTCGCCCCGGTTGGCGATAAGCAGAGTTTGCATGGTCATCTGGTGCCTCGTACGGTCGCGCGGGTTCAGAATACCGTGACATCGTCGCCTGGCGAGGCTTTTCGGAAGCGCTGACCGAAGCGCCCTAGACCGTTTTCGGATTTGGGTTGCGCGCCCTGGCATGGGCGACCCGCGCCTTGGGTCTATGGTCGCCATCTCGCATATCCGTCAATTGCGTCAAGGGTCTCGACCGGCCATAGGCCGGCGCTTCGCGCCCTTGACGCAATTGACGGATATGCCACCGCTCACCATCGACACAAGGCGCAAACTGCGCGCCCGGATATCGCGATTGAGGCTGATGCATCGCGCGATCGCGCCTGGCGCGCAATCGCTGGGCGGGAGTAGCGCTCTAAGCCTCTCGCCGCAGGGCGTAGATCAGGCTGGCAATGATGATGCTGGCGCCGATGGCGACCTCTATGCGCAGCATTTCCCCATAGAACGCCCAACCCACCAGCACGATCAGCGGCAGGCGCAGGAAATCGAGCGGCATGACGATGGTCGCATCCGCCAGTTTCAGGGCGCGGGTCATGCAGAAATGGGCGCTCAGCGCCGCCAGGCCGACAGCGAGCACCCAGGGCAGATCGCCCGGCGTCGGCATCACCCAGGTGCCGAAGGCGGCATTGGCGGCGAGGCCGAGCGGCAGCTGCACCGAGGACATCCAGAACAGGATGGCAAGGGCGCCGTCGGTGCGGGTCAGCTGCTTGGTCATGGTGTGGGCGCCGGCATAGGCGACTGCCGCGCCGAGCACCACCAGCGCCGCCGCGTCGGGCAAGGCCGTATCGGGCCGCAGAATGATCAGCACGCCGATGATGCCGCCCGCCACCGATACGCCGCGGCTGCGGCTGAAGCGCTCGCCGAGAAACAGCACTGCCAGCAGGGCGGTCCAGGCGGGCACCGTGAATTCGAGCGTGAAGACCACCGCGAGCGGCAGCACGCCGAGACCGTAGGTCCAGCCGGCCTGGCCGAAGAAATGCACCAGGTTGCGGCGCAGCTGCCAGCGTGGCTGATGACTGCGGAAAGTGCCGTCGCGGGTCAGCTTCACCGCGGCGAAGACCACTGCCAGACCGATGATGCTGCGCAGGACGAGGATTTCGAAGGTGTGCAGCGTGTCCGACAGCTCGCGCACGGAAATCGCCATGGTCATGAAGCTGGCGAGCGCGCCGATCATCCACAGGGCGGCAAGGGCCGTGGCCGGCGATATCCCGAGCAGGCGCCGTGTCGCAGGCCGTGGCGTCACGTCGCGGCTGCGCCGGCGAGCCATTCGACCGCGGCCTGCACGCCGCCGCGGCCATGGGGCATGTCGAGCGCCGAGAGCGCGGTTTCCACGGTGCCCAAGGTGCCGAGGATCATCGGCACGTTGATATGGCCCATATGCGCGATGCGGAAGGCGCGGCCGCTCAGATCGCCGATGCCGATCCCGAGGATGAGGCCGAGATGGGCCTTGCAGAAGTCATGCAGGGGCGCCGGGTCGTGACCGTCGCGCATGCGCATGGTGGTCACGGAATCCGAGCGTTGTTGCGGTTCCGTAATGTTGAAGTCGAAGGCCCCGCCCTCGGCCCACACCGCGGCCGCGCGGCGGACCGCTTCGGCCAGGGTGGCGTGGCGCGCGATCGCCTCTTCGAGGCCTTCGTCGAACAGCATGTCGAGGGATTGGCGCAGGCCGAACAGCATATGCTCGGGCGCGGTGCCGCAATATTTCTTGTAATGCTCCTCGCCGGCGCGCTCGGACCAGTCCCAATAGCGGCTGCGCATGCCGACCTTGGCGTGGGCGTCGAGCGCCTTGGCGTTGGCAGCGACGAAGCCGAGCCCCGGGGTCATCATCAGCCCCTTCTGCGATCCGGACACGGTGACATCCACGCCCCATTCATCCATCTCGAACGGCATGGTGGCCAGCGAAGCGACCGCATCGACCATCAGCAGCGCCTCGTGCTTTGCCGCATCCATGGCGGCGCGCAAGGCGGGAATGTCGTTGACCACGCCGGAGGCGGTATCGATCTGCGCCACCAGCACCGCCTTGATGCGGCCCTCGCGGTCGGCCTCCAGGCGCGCCTGCAAGGCCGCCGGATCGACAGCGCGGCGCCAATCGCCGGCCACGCTTTCGACCGTCACGCCGAGGGCCTCCGCCATCTCCCCCCAGCCATGGGCGAAGCGGCCGCTTTCGAGGACCAATGCCGTGTCGCCCGCCGCCAACACGTTGGAAAGCGCGGCCTCCCAGGCCCCGTGGCCGTTGGCGATATAGATGTAGGTCTGCCCCTCGGTGCGGAAGACCCGCTTGAGGTCGGCCAGAAGGCTGTCGGTGAGCGCCACCAGACGGCCCGCATAGATGTCGATGGCCGGGCGGTGCATGGCGCTCAGCACTTCGTCCGGCACCGTGGTCGGGCCGGGCAGGGCAAGAAACTCGCGGCCGTTCCGCAGGCTCATGGTTCGTCTCCTTATGGCCGGATCAGCAGCTTGCCGCGGTTTTCCCCGCGATAGAGCATGGCGATGGCGTCGGGCGCCTGGTCAAGGCCGTCGAGGATCTGCTCGCGATAGGCCAGCTTGCCCTCGGCAATCCATTGGGCGAGCTCGCGCCGCGCCTCGGCGAAGCGCTCCTTATAGTCGAAAAGCAGGAAACCCTCGATACGCGCGCGCTTGACCAGCAGGTGCCGCTCCACCCGCGGGCCCTCGGGCCAGGGCTCCCAGCTCGACAGCGACACCGTGCCGCAGACGATGCAGCGGGCCCGTTCGTTCAGGTGGCGGTAGACCGTGTCCGATATGGCGCCTGCCGTGTTGTCGAAATAGACGTCGACGCCGCTCTCGGCCAATGCCGCGTCGAGATCGTCCGTGCGGTAGTTGAGCGCCACATCGTAGCCGAAGGCCTCGCGGCAGAGCGCCACCTTGTCGTCGCTGCCGGTCAGGCCGAGGGTGCGGCAGCCCTTGATGCGCGCGATCTGACCGACCGCGCTGCCGACGCCGCCGGCGGCGGTCGATACCACCACTGTCTCGCCCGCCTTCGGCGCGCCGACCTTGAGCAGGCCGAAATAGGCGGTCAGCCCATTGGTGCCGAGCACGCCGAGGGACGTGCTTGCGGGGCCGAGTGAGGCATCGTGGCGGAACCACACCTCGCTGCCGTCGCCTAGCGTGAAGTCCTGCCAGCCGAACATGCCGCAGAGGATCTCGCCCTCGCCATAGTCCGGGTGCCGGCTCTCGACAACCTCCGCCACCGTGGCCGCACGCATGGGCTCGCCGATGGCCACGGGCTCGGAATAGTTGGCCACCGTGCTCACCCAGCCGCGCATGGCCGGGTCCACCGAGAGGTAGAGATTGCGGACCAGGAACTGGCCCTCGGCGGGCTCGGGCCTCGCCGTTTCCCGGAGTGCGAAATGCTCCGCCTGGGGAATGCCGTCGGGCCGTGCCGCCAACACCACCTGGCGATTGCCGTCATTGCGCATCGCGTGCCTACCTCTCCTTCTCTTCCTCTTCCAGCTCGAGCACCGCCTGCAGCTCCTCGCGGCGGATCTCGATGAGCTGGCGTGCCGCATCCTCGGGGATTCCAGCACCCTGGAGGACCGCTTCGCCCAATTGCAAGGTTGCCTCCATGGCCTCCGGTATCACCCGCGTGGCGCCGCGGTGCAACAGGCGCGCGGCGTGGTCCGGGTCGCGGGCCCGGCAATAGATGGGAAGGCGCGGCCAGGAACGGTGCGCCACATCGACCACGCGCTCGGCCAACTCGGCATCGTCCATGGTTACCACCAGGGCGGCGGCTTCCTCGATACCGAGGCGGCGCAGCAGCTCGGTGCGGTTGGCGTCGCCGAAATAGATATTGGCCCCCTTCTGCCGGAACCGCGCCACCAGCAGCGCATCATTGTCGATGGCGATATGGGGCACTTCCTGCTCGTCCAGAATGGAGCCCAGTAGCT
>CAZKTK010000028.1:0-14581 GCA_964555535.1 uncultured Rhodospirillaceae bacterium | reverse complement strand
ATTTCATTTTCATGCTGACCCGTCACGACCGGACCGTCGAGGACTGTTTGGCTGTGATGGAGGCCGTTGCGCCCATCGGCCTGAAGCATATCGGTTTCAAAGACATCGGCGTCGATCGTTCCAAGTTGGCGGAGTTGGTGGCGTGCATTCGGGCGACCGGTGCCGCGAGTTATATGGAAATGGTCAGCATGGACCGCGCTTCCTGCGAAGAGTCGGCGCGATGGGCCCGGGATGCCGGAGTGAATCATGTCCTTGGCGGCATTGTTTCGACCGAGATCGGTGAGGCGGTGCGGGCCAGCGAAACGAGTTATTTCCCGTTCGTCGGCCGACCCGAAGGACATCCGACGCGGCTAGCCGGGACAGTGGACGACGTGACCGCGGATTGCCGCACGCAAAAAGAGGCGGGTCACCCTGGGGTCGACCTGTTGGCCTACCGCGCTGTCGAGGCGGAGCCACTTTCCCTGCTCCGGGCCGCGCGTGCTGCGACAGACGGCAGGATTATCGTCGCCGGCGGCATCAATTCGCCGGAACGCGTCGCTGCGATTGCCGATGCGGGGGCGGATGCCTTCACCATCGGTACCGCTGCATTCGACGGTTCGTTTTCGCCGCGCAAAGGGGCATTGGCCTCACAGCTGCGGGATATCATGGCGGCATGCGAGGCGGTCGCGCGTCCCTGCGAAGCTGCGGCGGGCGCTTGAGTGGAAGGGAAATAGGAGTGAGTCTTTTTGATTTGAGGGGAAAGGTTGCGCTGGTAACCGGTGGTAATGGCGGCATTGGGCTTGGGATGGCCCGCGGCCTGGGCGAGGCTGGAGCAGCCATACTCGTCGTCGGCCGCAATAGCGAAAAGAATGATGCTGCCGTCTCCGCACTGGCGGACTCAGGCGTGGATGCCGCGGCGTCGGCCACGGACGTCACCGACGAGGGCGCGGTCGCGAATATGGTGGAGACAGCTATGGCTCGCTGGGGCCGGCTGGATATCCTGGTCAACAATGCCGGCATCAATATTCGCAAGGAACCGCAGGACCTGACGCTCGCGGAATGGCGTGCCGTGCTGGAAACGAACCTGACATCCGCCTTTGTTTGCTCCCAGGCGGTGTATGCACCTATGGTCGCGGGCGGCGGCGGCAAGATCATCAATATCGGCTCGATGATGTCGATATTCGGTGCCGCATTCACGCCGGCCTATGCCAGCAGCAAGGGCGGCATTGTGCAGTTGACCAAGGCGACGGCGACCGCTTGGGCGAAGGACAACATCCAGGTCAATGCCGTATTGCCCGGCTGGATCGACACCGATTTGACGCGGCGCGGGCGGCGTGAGGTGGAAGGGCTGCACGAAAAGGTGCTTGCGCGCACGCCCACGGGGCGTTGGGGCGAGCCCGAGGACATGGCCGGCATCGCAGTCTTTCTTGCGGCGCCCGCATCGGATTTCGTGACGGGTACGGCGATACCTGTCGATGGCGGCTTTTCTGTTCAGGGGTAGGGAATGCCATGAGCTTGGCCATAACAGCGCTGGGAGATAGCCTCGGTGCCGAGGCGACGGGTATCGATATGCGTGCGCCCGGGGCCGATGACGCGGCAATGCTTGCGGCAGCGCTCGACGAGCACATCGTGTTGTGCATCCGAGAGCAAAGCTTCAGCCCTCCGGAGTTCCTTGCCGCGGCCGCAATGCTGGGCCGCCCGATCCCGCAGATCAACGGCTACAACACGCTTCCCGACCATCCTGAGATCGGTATCATCTCCAGCGATATCACCGATGTGCATGGCAGTGGCGAGCCGCGGGTTCAGGGGTTGACCTGGCACACGGATCATTCCTTCATTGCGCAGCCGCCGCGGGCGACGATCCTCTACGGTATCGATATTCCGGCGACGGGCGGGGACACCAGCTTTTGCGATATGCGCGCGGCATATGCGGCATTGCCGGCGGATATGAAGGCGCGCATCGATGGGTTGTCAGCCGTGCATTGCTATCAGAGCAGCCGGTCTCCCGTGCCCATGCTGACGCGGACCGATGACGAGGTGGTAAAGACCCCCGATGTCGTTCATCCGCTCGTGCTCAAGCATCCACGAACGGGAGCGAAGGCCCTGTATATGAGCACAACCCGCCTCGATCGCATTCAGGGGATGGAACGTGCGCAGAGCGATGCGCTGATCGATGAGCTTTTCGCGCACGCCACGCAATCTCGCTTTCAGTATCACCACAAATGGCATGCCGGTGATATGGTGATTTGGGACAACCTGTGCTCCATGCACCATGCGAATGGCGGCCTTCCTCAGGGTGCCAAGCGCTATCTGCACCGGGCACTATTAGCAAACGACACAATACAATGAGAGGGCTATGAAAGCGCGAGTCACTTGGGTGGAAGGACGTACGTTTGCGGGCATGTCAGGCAGCGGGCATGGGTTGCTGTTGGGTGCTCGTCACAATGAGCAGCCGGCTCCGGGGCCGAGCCCGATGGAACTGGTTTTGCTTGGCACCGGAGGCTGTGCGGCCTTCGATGTGGTGCACATTTTGGAGCGCGGTCGTGAGGCCGTAACGGATTGCGAGGTGGATCTCGATGCCGAGCGCGCCGACGGCGACCCGGCGGTCTTCACGCGCATTCACATGCGCTTTGTCGTCAGCGGCCGCAATTTGAACCCTGACAAGGTGGATCGTGCGGTGGCGCTCTCCGCGGAAAAGTATTGTTCGGCCTCTGCCATGCTTGCCAAGACGGCGACGATTACGCGTGAGATCGAAATTCGGGAAGAGGTTGCCGCGTGAGTGGCCATCCGGCTGTCACTACGGAGTGGACGCCGCGACGTGACGCTGCGCGCATCGCTCGGGTGGTTGTCGATAATCAAGCCAAGTTGAACATTCTCGATTCCCGCCTTTGTGCGGCATTGAGGAATACTCTCGTCGAACTGGCTGATGAAGCGGATCTCCGCGCGGTGGTACTGACCGGCGCTGGCGACAGGGCTTTCATCGGCGGGGCGGACATCCGCGAGATGTCGCAGCTCGATCCGAAAAGTGCACGGCGCTTCATTACCGGATTGCATGAAGTTTGCGCCGCCTTGCTGGCGCTGCCGGTGCCTGTCATCGCACGCGTGCAGGGGTATTGCCTGGGCGGTGGGCTTGAAGTCGCGGCAAGCTGCGACATGCGTGTAGCCGACGAGAGTGCCAAGTTCAGTATGCCCGAGGTGCGTGTTGGAATTCCCTCGGTTATCGAGGCGGCAGTGCTGCCGCGGCTTATCGGCTGGGGCAAGACATGCGAGCTGCTGTTTACGGGCGCCATGTGGGATTCGCAGGAGGCTCTTTCCGCCGGGTTCTTGCAGCGCTCGGTTCCGGCGGCGGAGCTGGATGACGCGGTAGATGGCTGGCTCGACGGCATCGTCGCATCGGGCCCGCGTGCCATTCGGGCACAGAAGGCGCTTATGCAGAAATGGGCGGCTTTGCCGTTGGATGAAGCAATACAGGCCGGAATCGATGCCTTCGCGGCGGCTTATGAAACCGACGAACCCCGGAACTTGATGTCGGCGTTTCTGAACCGCTGATCGCAAATCACACCAAAATGGTCTAGCATTTCCCATTGCGCATGTTGCTGGGAGGCAAGGCTATGATCGCTAAGGTGCTGTTGCCCATCCTGCTGCTGGTCGCGCAGCCGACAATGGTTTCGGCGGGCGAGGGCCGACGGGCTTTCGATTTCTCTGACGCACCGCCAGGCTTCATCCCGCCGCAGCTTCATCCGGCCGGTGCGGAGCTTGTGACCAAAGAACTCGGGCCTGGCGTATTCGCGCTCATATCCACCAAGCCAGGTGTGGACAATTGTGGTTTTGTCGTCGGTGAGCGTGGCGTATTGGTTATCGACGCGCACATAAATGCGACGATGGCTGGGATGATCCAGACTGCGGTTCGAGCATGGCGGCGGGCGAGAATTGCATCCGCCTTGGCCGGGTCATCCTTGTCGATCAGGCGATGGCGCACCAGGGGCGTATCCATCATGCCGGGCACGACACAATTGCAGCGGATGCCTTTGTCCGCATATTCGACGGCCACGGCGCGGCTGAACTGAATCAAGCCGGCCTTTGCCGCCTGGTAGGACGCCAATGGCCTATCGACGAAGGTCAACCCGGCGACAGACGAGACATTGACGATGGCACCGCCGCCTTGCGCGACCATTACGGGAAGGGCGTGTTTGCAGGTGAGGAATGCGGTTGTGAGATTGAAGGAAAGGTTGGCGTTCCAGTCCGCTTCGGCGATCTCCACGGGACCGCCCGGGATCGACCCGCCAACATTGTTATGGAGGATATCCAGCCTGCCATAGTGCTCGATGCAGCGTGAGATCATGGCGGCAACTTCCGTGGTGTCGGTCGCATCAACCTTGTGAGCCACCGCCACGCCGCCCTCTTTCTCGATGAGGGAAACCGTTTCCGCGGCCGAATCCAAGTTGATATCGGCAGCGACGACCCTTGCGCCTTCTCGGGCGAATAAGACCGCGGTCGCACGCCCATTGCTCCAGCCGTTGCCAACCGAACCGGCACCGACGACCAAGGCGGTCTTGTTCTCCAATCTGCTTCCCATCTTCAATGCCCCAGGCTTCTACGCTCCTCGCTCAGATGCTTATAGCAAGGGCCAGCGATAAAGACACGATGACCGCGGCTCGCACGAATTGTGGTAGAATTGACCCAACAACATTGGGCGGCATGAAGCGGAGGTGGGCTTGTTCAAGCTCAGTCAAATGTCGGAAGCAGACATTGAGGCCTGCGGCCGCTCCTTGCGGCGCAGCAGCGCAAACGCTGCGAGTATGGAAGAGAGTGCCAGTAAAGTAGTAAGCGATTTATATGACGGCCTGGTCCATGACCGTTATCACACAAAAGCATGCGCACTGGTGCGATTCTACAAGACTCATCCCTATGCCGGTCTTGACGACGAATCCCGAGACTTTGCTAGAAGTCTGCTTGGTGAGGCGCCTGAAAACGACAACATGCGTTGTCTGATGTTGTTGTCGAGCATGGGCGAGAATCCGGAATGGAACGATCGGCGAAATTCGGTCGGTCACAGGGCGATTCCCTTGCCGAACGAAAGCTTCATGGAACGCATTCCCATGATATGGCGTATGGTCAGCCAGCCCGGGATCAATGCCAGCCAGATATTGCAGCCGGACCCGGTCGAGGTGGCGGAGACCTACGACGTGTTTCATGTCGACGAGGCTGTTGGCAGCCCCTACATCCCAGCCCAGGAAGATTTTGTCGTACCCTATGGAGTGCGTTCGGTGGTGGGATTCGGCGGCCTGCTGAGCTCAGGTGATTTATTCGTTGTGATACTATTCTCTAAGGTCCATGTCTCGTTGTCCGTCGCGGCCCGGTTCTCGCCGCTCGCGCTCGACGTCCGGGCTGTTGTGGAACCCTTTGCCGACGGCCCGGTCTATGCTCACAGCCAATAGCCGGGGTGCTGCGCCTCAATGTGGGCGCGCCAAGTATCATTTCCCAATTCAACCGACAATGTGACCGTGGTCACAGCGCGCTTGGCGTTCCGTGAGCCATATTTCGGCATCTATTGGAGGAGCGCGGAATGTTTGAAACGTTTTTGGTACTTGGGCTGCTGAGTGTGATCTCGGCGTCCATGCTGTGGCGTTGATAGGAATCTGTCCCAATCGAGAGGCCTTCCCGATCGGCATAGCTTAGGGCACACTCTGGTCTTCACGTCATGCCAATCGGCGGGAGATCATCTGTGACGGCCGACCAGAACCCGGCGAAGCCACTCGCCGGCATTCGCGTTCTCGACATTGCCACCTTCATTGCAGCGCCGTTTTGCGCCACGTTGCTGGCGGAGTTCGGTGCCGAAGTCATAAAAATCGAAATGCCCGAGAGCGGCGATCCCGTGCGTCGCCTCGGCAGCATGACGGAATCCGGCGATTCCCTGATTTGGCTCAGCGAAGGCCGCAACAAGAAATCCGTCACCCTCGACCTGCGCACTCCTGACGGGGTGAGACTATTCAAGCAGCTGGTGGCTGATGCCGATGTGGTTTGCGAGAACTTTCGCACCGGCACACTCGAGGGGTGGGGCATCGGATACGACACCTTGGCTGAGGTCAATCCGGGATTGGTCATGCTGAGGGTGACGGGCTACGGCCAGACCGGTCCTTATGCGGAACGTCCCGGATTCGGCCGTATCGGAAACGCCTTCGGCGGTTTGTCTTATCTTGCGGGGTATCCCGATCGGGCGCCGGTGACGCCCGGTTCAGCCACCTTGGCCGATTACATGTCCGGTCTGTTCGGTGCCTTCGGCGTGATGGTTGCGTTGCGTGGGCGGGAGAAGACCGGCAAGGGCCAGGTCGTGGATATCGGCCTCTACGAATCGATATTTCGCATATTGGACGAGCTGGCGCCGGCCTATGACCGCTTCGGCACCGTTCGCGAGCGCATGGGGCCGGCCACGGTGAATGTCGTGCCCCATAGTCATTATCAAGCGCGTGACGGGCGCTGGCTGGCGATAGCCTGCACCAATGATCGCATCTTTGCGCGCCTGGCCGAGGTGATGGAGCAGCCCGAGCTGGCCGACGAAAGCCGCTATGGCACGATTGCCGCGCGAGAGGCGGCGCGTGAGGCGGTGGATTCACTGGTCGCGGAATGGGTCGGCAGCCGTGACGCCGGCGAGGTTCTCGCGCTTTGCGAAAAGGGCGCCGTTCCTTGCGGGCCGGTCTATTCCATCGACGAGATTTTTGCCGATCCGCAATATCGGGCGCGTGAGAATATCCGCACTGTCGAAGACGCGCGCATTGGTGCCTTGGCGGTGCCCGGCGTCGTGCCACGACTTGGCGAGACGCCGGGAGAGATAGAGACCCTTGGGCCCGAGCTGGGAGCGCACCTCACCGAGGTGTTCGGTTGCATGCTGGGCCTTGATAAGGAGGAGATAGCGGAACTCAAGTCGCGCGGCATTGTCTGAGGCCGCGAGGGGAGGTTTGGGATGAAACTCTCTGCACTAAGTGCCTTTGTGCTGCTGGTCTTGCTCGGCCATGCCGCCGTGGCGGAGGATGCGATTTCCGGCAGCTACAGCTATCAGTCGATGATCCTGACCCTTGAGAAGGGGGCAGGGGATAGCGTGGCCGGCGAGCTCGCTGGCGGTGGAAACCGGTATGCCTTGCGCGGCGTCATGCAGTCCGGCAGTGCCATCGGCAGCGTCAGCGGCGCGGAGACCCGGCTGGGCTTTGAGGCAATTCCGGAGGGCGATGGTCTCCTGCTCGTTCTATACGGGCTTGATGCGGCAGGCATGCCGCAGCGGGACAGAGCCGAGCGATACCGGTTCGTCCGCAGCCAAACAGATCGGGCCACAGGTGGCGTCTACGTCAACGGCGCCGCTCTCGATGACAAAACACGGCAGGCGCTGCAGGAGCTTTACCGGGTTCGTGTCATGGATGGGCACTATTGGTATGACGCGCTATCTGGTGCCTGGGGGGTCGAGGGTGGGCCGACGGCGGGCTTTCTGGTTTCAGGCTTGAATCTGGGCGGCACACTCTCAGCGGATGCATCCGGCGGCAGCACGGGCGTGTTCTTCAATGGCCGCGAGCTTCATGTGCAGGATGCTTTGGCGTTACGGCAGTTGCTCGGCACCGTCATACCCGGCCGCTACAGCCTTGATGGCAACGGCAATCTCTATGTCGAGAACGGGCGCTGGCTTTTGAATCTAGTGCAGTTGGCGCGGCAGGCGCAGGGAAGCACAAGCTATCGCTCGAACATTACCGGGATCGGCGCCGGCAGCAGCGGCGGAACGTCATACGTGATGGGCTCGGATTGGTCGGTGATCGTCGGCGATTGAGTTATGCCGGCGTGCCTCTGCGGTGTTCGATGATCTCTTGCCGTTGCGGCTCGAAGGTATCGATCAGCGCGGGCAGGGCATCGTAGGGCCGGGTGTCGCCGCACATGAAGATGTCAATGGCCGCGTAGCCGCGCTCTGGCCACGTATGGATACTGATATGGCTTTCCGCCAGGATCGCGATGCCAGTGACGCCGCCGCTCGACTCGAATCGATGCAGATTCAGGCGCAGCACGGTGGCGCCTGCAGCTTTCGATGCCTCCCGCAAAGCTTTCTCGACGCGCCCGACATCCGTGAGGTGCCGAGCTTGCCAAAAATCGATGATCAGATGGCGGCCGGCGAAGCGAACGCCATCCTGCTCGACGAAGTGATCTTGATCCGCCAAGGCGGTGGGGACGGGAAAAGCGTCGTCCATGAGGGTTCCAATTGGGTCGGTCGGGTACGGCCCCAACCAATACCAGTTCTGCCCCAAGGCTGAATAGCGGCAATAGAGCAGGTGACCGAAACCGCGCCATGCCCCATAGTCGCTCCGCAAGAATGCCGGGAGAGAAGCATGGCGAAGGCGTTGGGCCGTTTTATGGCAGTGGCGGTCGTCGGGATGATGGCGCACTTTGGCGATGGGGCTGTTGCTGCGGACTGTTCGAGGGCGGGAAGCTGGCTGGTGCCGGCTCGCGGAGAAGCGGTAACCGCCGATGCCGCCATGGCCGCACTTTCGCTGCGGCACGTGGTGTTGCTTGGCGAGACCCATGACAATGCGGACGACCATCGTTGGCAGCTCCAGGTCTTGGCCGCCTTGCATGGCCGCCAGCCCGATATGCGTATTGGCTTGGAAATGTTTCCACGTGCCTCGCAACCGACGTTGGATCGCTGGGTAGCTGGCGAGCTGTCCGCCGAGGCTTTCCTGGAAGAAGTCGAGTGGGATAGGGTTTGGGGTTATAATTCAAAGTTTTACCTGCCTATTTTCGAGTTTTCTCGCATGAATGGGGTGCCGCTTGTTGCGATCAATATCCCACGCGGTCTCGTGGCGAGAGTGGGCGATGAGGGCTGGAGCGCCATCCCAATGGAAGAGCGTCAGGGTATCGGCGATCCGGCCGAGGCAGCGGCGCCATATGCCGATATGCTGGCCGATGTCTTCGTTGCCAAGATGCGCATGGCAGCCGGCGCTGATCATGAACATGCGATGGGACCCGCCAGTGCTTCGGAACGTCAGGCCCTAGCCGAGGATCCCGGGTTCCAGCATTTCGTCGACGCCCAACTGACCTGGGATCGCGCCATGGCGGAGGCTTTGGCCGCCGCCGCTGCCGAGGCATCCCTGGTGGTCGGGTTGGTTGGGCGCGGTCATGCCGAGGGCGGGCATGGGATCGGGCATCAGCTCCGGGATCTCGGAATAGACAATGTCGGTATTGCCGTAACTGCCAGCGATGCCTGTGCGGATTTGCCGGATGATCTGGCCGACCTCGTGTTCGTCACGTCACCGGCCGAGGTGGTCTCCGCGCCGGGCCCTCGCCTTGGCGTGATGATAGTGGCTGAGGATGGAGGCGTGAGCGTTAGCCGTGTCGTGCCGGACAGCGTTGCCGCAGCGGCCGGCATCGAGCAGGAGGACATCATTACGGAGGCCGCGGGCTTCCCATTGCGCAGTCCGGGCGATTTGATCCGTATCGTGCGCCGTCAGGCCCCTGGGACATGGTTGCCGATGACCCTTACCCGTGGGGATGATGTCATTGAGCTGGTGGCCAAATTTCCGACGGAATTCTGAACATGCGCTTTGCATGGCCAACGCCGTTCGCGCTGGTTCTTGGCGCCTTCCTCATAGGCGGTGAGAGGGTTGCCCTAGGGGCGGTCGAAATTCACGTCACGTTCGACCCTTCAACCGGCCAGCTTGAGGGGACGGCGGGCGATGACGCCCGGACGTTCAGTCATCGCGTACAGCTTGCCGATCCAGGCTCGTTCGATGCCCTGCCGGAGACAGCGTTGGCTGCGCTTGAGGGCAGCTATCTTCCGCCGCAGGACTGGTGGCCGATAGAGGCGTTCGACAATTATGGAGGGGCGTACAGGCTGACAATCGAGGTGCCGGATGGCCAGGTGGCAGTCGCGACTGCCACGCTCGAGTCGGATACGCAGACGGCGACCGGCTACAGCGCGACGTTTCTTGGCAATGAACCCCCGATCGTGTTTGTCGGGCCGTACAGCATTGCCGAACGGTGGCATCAGGGGTTGCGTCTGCGGACATATTTGCCGACAGACATGGCGCCGCTGGCCGAACGGTATCTCGATAGGGTGGCCGGATATGTCGATACGTTCGGCGCCCGCATCGGGCCGTATCCGTACTCCCATTTCTGGGTCGTTGCAGCGCCGTTTCCCGTCGGCCTTGGCTTTCCCGGCGCGACCTATGTGAGTGCGCGCATATTGCCCTTGCCATTCATGCAGGGGCGTTCGCTTGCCCATGAGGTGCTGCACAACTGGTGGGGCAATGGGGTGCGTGTGGACTACGCGGCCGGCAACTGGTCCGAAGGTCTGACGACGTATCTTGCCGATTATGGCTTGGCCGAGGAAGCGGGAGAGGCATCGGCGCACGAGATGCGCCTTGCCTGGCTCAGGGATATCACGGCGCTTGATGACGATGGTGACACTGCGCTGACCACGTTCGTACAGCGCCACCACGCCGCGGCGCAAGTTGTCGGCTACGACAAGGTCGCGATGGTCTTCCACATGCTTCGCCAGGATATCGGCGAGGAGAGTTTCGACGAGGGATTGAGGACGTTGTGGCAGCGGCATCAAGGACATATCGCCGCCTGGAGCGACCTTCAGCGGAGCTTCGAGAATGCGGCCGATCGCAAGTTTGAGGGGTTCTTTCAGCAATGGCTGACGCGAACCGGTGCGCCCGGTCTTGTGCTCGACAGGGCAACGGTCTCCGAGCATGCCGGAGGATGGCAGTTGTCGCTGCGATTGAAGCAAGAGACTCGCCCATGGGATTTGACCGTACCGGTCATGGTCAGTCTGGCCGATGGCGATACGGTCCGACTCGCTCGGATATCCAAAACCACCGAAGAGTACAATTGGGAATTCCCAACGCGTCCGTTGGCGTTGGGAATTGATCCGGATCACCATGTGTTGCGGCGTTTGGCTCCGGGCGAGGCGCCACCCATCTTTCGCGATGTAACGCTGGATTCCAAAGCAATCCTATTTGTGGTCGGCAACGATCCCGCTGTCTTGGATACGGCGGAAGCCTTGGCATCGAGACTTCTTGGGCGGGGCGTCGAAGCCAAGATTGCAACAGCTGAAACGCCACTTCCTGAGGCAGTTGGCGTCATAGTCATCGGCCTCGATGCGGCCGTCGATGATTTTCTGCGCGCCAATGGCTTGCCAGTCCCCGATGTCGTAGCCGGGCATGGCACTGCCCGGGCTTGGGTGGCGCGCGGAGGCGGTGGCCAAGCCGTGATGATGGTTGCCGCGACAGGCGCCGATGCCTTGGCGGCGACGCAGAGGGCATTGCCGCATTACGGCGGTCGGAGCTATGTGGTTTTTGATGGGCGCCGGGCGATCGATAAGGGCACTCTGCCAGTTGTCGCCGAGCATCCGCTGAGGGTTGTTTTCGAGTGAACTGGTCAAGCGGGAGGGACATGAGAATGCAATTGAGACCAGGAAGAAACAGGGTATCCCGTCGGCACCTGATGATTGGTACCGGGGCCCTGGCTGCGACGGGCTTCTTGCGCTTGCCACGCGTATCCGCTGCGCCGCCGGTAACCATCGGCGTTCTGTTGCCGACAAGTGGCGGCCTCGATGATCATGCCGAGCAGATCCGGCTGGGAGTGACGACGGCAGTTGCCGACCTGAACGAGCGCGGGGGCGTACTGGGCCGCCCGCTCAGACTTGCCTTTCGGGATTCGGAAGGCTCACCGCGAAGGCTCGCGGATACCTGCGCCGAGTTGGTCCACGAAGAAGGCGCGCAAGCAGTCGTTGGGCCGTTCATAGCTTTTGGGCGCAAGGTGGCGGCGCGTGCTCTTGCGCCGAACCGAATTCCTTTGCTGACGGCGAGCAACAACGAAGGCGGATTTTGCGAATCCGGTGCGTTTACCTTGGCGCCGACGCCCTATCAGGATGCCTATCCGCTTCTGCAGCACCTCGATGGTGGGCGCGGGCGTTCCTATTTCCTCGTCGGTAGTGCCTCAAGCTGGCAGATCAGCATGTTCCGCCGGACTGTCTTGCGCATTCTCTATCATCATGGCGGCAAGATGCTCGGAGAGGCGCTTACCAGGGTCGAGGAGACCAATTTCGAGCCGGTTGCACGATGGGCGGCAGCGACGGACGCGGATGCGGTGGTGCTTTGCATACCCCGGCGCCAGGGTACCGAGTTCGTGCGGCAAGCACAGGCCGTGGGTTTGTTGGACAAGGCGGATCTCGGTTGGATCGGGTTCAACGAGATGCATGCAAAGGATCTCGGTGGTGATCTGGCGGCTAAGGTGGTAACCGCGTCCAGTTTTGTCGCAAGCGATCCGACCAATGGCGTTCCGGCTTTGGTTTCGCGGATGCAGACTCACGCGAATGCGGCAACGCCGATCACCTACTACGCCTTCACTCATTATTCGGCAGTGGCTGCCCTTGCCGGAGCATGGCAGGCAGCCGGGGAGGCCAGTGGCGAAGCAGCGTTGCGTTTCCTGCCGAAAACTGCGTTGGACGCGGCGACGGGACCCATCAGTTTTAACGCCGTTAGCGGCCAGGCGACTTTGCCGATGGTGATCGCCAAAGGCGCGACCGGCGGCGGACTCCAAGTGCTTGAGCGCGTCGGCACTGTGGAGCCCGGGCCGGGCTGCGAGGCATAGCGTCTTTCTTTCACCGGTCTTGACCTTGCGGGTGGAAAAGGCATGAATACCAGGCAGGCGGCGCGTTAGGCCGCTAATGGCGCCAGGGTGGCCGGGAGGGGCCGGACTGGCGCCCGACAGGGGAGGAGCCACGATATGAGAGCCAGTACAGTTATTGTCGCGATCGTAATGCTTATCATCGGCGCGGCGCTTGGGATGTTCGTTCTTGGCGGCGGAGGTGGTGGGGTTGCGACCGCACCGGGCACGGAACAGGTCGCGGAAGCGCCGGCTGCCGAGAAGGTTCGCTGGAAGATGGCGAGCACGTTCGCGGGTGAACTGGTTCAACTTGGCGATCAGGGGCAGCTGATCGAAAAGCGTATTGGTGAGCTTTCCGGCGGAACCATGGAGGTCAAGTTCTTCGAGCCGGGCGCCTTGGTGCCGGCGCTGGAGATATTCGACGCGGTATCGACCGGTGCTGTGGATGCCGGTTGGTCGGCGGCAGGTTACTGGGCTGGCAAGGTGCCGGCACTGCAGTTCTTTACCGCGGTGCCTTTCGGCCCCAGCGCGGGCGAGGCAATTGCCTGGCTGTATTACGGCGGTGGCGAGGAGCTGCTTCAAGAGCTGTATGCGCCGCACAACATACGCCCCCTGCAATGCAATCTGATATCGCCTGAGGGTTCCGGTTGGTTCCGTGAGCCGATCGAAACGGTCGAGGATCTCAAAGGCCTGAAGATGCGTTTCTTCGGTCTCGGTGCGAAAGTGATGGAGAAGCTTGGTGTCTCCACGCAGCTCATTTCCGGCGGCGACATCTTCCCGGCGCTCGAGCTCGGCACCATCGATGCCACCGAGTTTTCCATGCCGGCGATCGATCTCGATCTGGGCTTCTACCAGGTCGCCAAGCACTACTATTTCCCTGGCTGGCATCAGCCGATCAGCATGGGCGAGCTGATCATCAATATGGATCGTTGGAATGCCCTGAGCACGCAGCAGCAGCAGATCATAGTTGCGGCGTGCAAGGAGAGCATGTTGCGCGGCTACGCCCAAGGCGAAGCTATCCAATTCGGTGCCTTGCAGGAGCTGCAGACCAAAGGTGTGACGCTGCATCGCTGGTCGCCGGAGATCTTGTCTGCCCTTGAAGCGGCTTGGCAGGAAGTCGTGGCCGAGGAAGCGGCGGCGGATGCCGACTTTGCCAGGGTATGGGAGTCGCTCAGCGAGTTCCGCAGGAACTATAAGATCTGGGGCGATTACGGCTACCTGGACTAAGGAAAGAGGCTCATTCGTATGACTAACGCGGCGCGGCCGTGCCGTCATTCGCTTGCCCTGTCCCTTCGTTGGGCAGGGCGGGCGGTGGCATTAGCACTCTTGGCTTGTATCTTTTCCAATGGGGTTGTGGCCCAAGAGGAGGAGGCGGAAGATCAGGGCCCGGTGGGGTTGAGCGTCGAGGGCGTCATCCGCTCGACCGAAGGCGGGATCGGATTTCCCGATGGGAGGGTGATGCGTGCGCCGCCGCGTCTGGCGAGCGGCGGACCATTCGAATGTGCGCCACCCGCTGGCGAGAGCCGCTCATGTGCCATCGGTGATACCTGGGACTATTGCGGCTTGAGCTCGATATCTTTCGCTCAAACGGATTCCTTTGCCGAGCCGCGCTGCTCGGTTGTCGATCGCGGGGAAGGTCGCTGGTCGATTGACGTGGTGGCGACCAGCTCCGACGAGCCGTCATCGTTGATCCTGTAGACCTGCTGGCCGTTGATCGTGGTGGCATACATCGTGCCTTTGGAATCGATGGCGATGCCTTCCGGTGCATCGGGAAGCTGCGCGAAGATAGCATTGCTTCCATCCGCCAGGACATTGCCCGAATGGGCGACGAGCGCGGCGCCAAGCGCCAGGCCGGCAGCGAGTGTTCCAAAACCTTGTTTCATGATTCCTCCCCGTGTTTTGTTAAAACCCCTATTTCCCAGATGAACTTGATGTTTCATGTCACGAGGCAGAGATTTTG
>CAZKTK010000027.1:0-14588 GCA_964555535.1 uncultured Rhodospirillaceae bacterium | reverse complement strand
CCTCGGTGGGGGTGGGGGGGGGGGGGCCCGCACGCCCTCACACGAGGTGAGGTGTTTGACGGGATAAAAGGAGAAGCAGCCGGCCAGGGCCAGCCCGCCGGCCCGACCCTCGCCATAGCGGGCGTCGACGGCCAGCGCGCAGTCCTCGATCACGGGCACGCCTATGTCCGCCGCGAGCGGCAGGATCCGCGCCATGTCACAGGGCAATCCCAGGTAATGCACAGCGATCACGGCGCGCGTCCGCGGCCCCAAGGCCAGAGAGAGTTGCTCGGGATCCATGTTCCCGCTGGCCGCATCCACGTCGGCGAAAACCGGCTTGGCACCACAGAACTCCACCGCGTGCGCCGTCGCCACATGGGTCATGGCCGGCACCACGACTTCGTCGCCGGGGCCGATGCCATGGGCATGCAGGGCGAGATGGAGCGCCGCCGTGCAGGACGACAGACTGACCGCGTGCGCCACGCCGACCCGCGCGGCGAAGGCGCGCTCGAAGGCCGCTGCCTCGGGGCCGTGCACGAGTTGCGGTCCGGCCAGAACACGCGCCACTGCCTCGGCCTCTTCCGGCCCCAGCATCGGTCGGCCAAACGGAATCGTTTGCTGTTTAGCCATCGATCGAAGCCTCCTCATATTCCATACGTCACCGCAACGCTGCGGCCGGCCTCAACCGACTCCCAGGCGGCAAAGCAAATGTCCATCACCCGAAACACATCGCGGGCGCCGACGGTCGGCTCGCGGCCTTCGCGTATCGCAGCCACGAAATCAGGCAGCAAATCGCTCTTGGCGATCGCCGGATAGGGCGTCGTAACCGGCTTGCCTTCGTCGCTGTCGCCACGGTAAAGGCGGGCATCGGGAGATTCGTTGACAAAGGTCGCCTTGCTACCATGCAGCGCCAAGGCGTGCAGCTGCGGGCGCTGCGAGCCGAAAGTCGTAAGTGTCTTGGCAATCAGATCGTTCTCGAACCGCAGCAAATTCACAATCGTGTCCGGATAGCGATAGCTGCTGCCACGCGTCAGCACCTTGCCGCCCATGCCGGCCACCTCGGTAACTTCGCTACCGCTTATCCAGCGCATGAGATCAATGAGATGTATCCCACCGCCATATGTCACACAATAGAAATCCATTTTGCCGCGCCAGCCCTCGAGAATCTTCCAGAGGATCTGATGCACGTAGTCGCCTTCCATGTAGAACAGCTCGCCAAAGACTCCGTCACGGACCATCTGCCGGACTTCCTGAAAGCGCGGACTCTGACGCAGGATCAAGTTCGATGTGATCAGGCGACCGCTGTCCTGTTGCGCTCGTAATATCGCCTCGGCCTCGCCGCGGCGGAGCGCGATCGGCTTCTCGATCATGACATGCTTGCCATTGTTGAACGCCGCCACGGCTTGCTCGGCATGGGCATCGTCATGGCTGCAGATAGAGACAATTTCAATGTCGGGATGCTCGACGATCTTTCGCCAATCGGTTTCGCGACAGGCAATCTGTTGCCGTTCGCCGACTTCGGCCAGCTTGGTCGGGTCCCGATCGCAGATCGCGACGACTTCGCAGCCCTCGATCTCCCCGTAGCCCGCAATGTGACGCTCGCCTACGCCGAGGCCAATCACGCCGGCACGGAGGCGGCTGGCTTTCACGGCGTCCAATGCAGGGTCACCTGTTCTTCGATTGGGATAAACCCGAAGCCACGATAGAGCGCCAGCGCAGCGCCATTCTGCGCTTGCGTGCCGACAAACATTGCTTCCGCCTTGCCACGGTAGTGCGCGAGGCCGGCGGCGATGAGCGCTCGCCCGAAACCTTTGCCGCGCTGTGCCTCGGCGGTCGCGATCAAATCGATGGTCGGCCCGATAGCCCCATTGACGATAAAGTTGAAGCCGACCACGCCACCGGTGTCATCACGCGCAACCAGGGCAAGCTCGGCCCGGCCCCTCAACGCGTTCTCGACCCAGAGCGCCTTGAGGACTTCCGCCGCCGCGTCGGGTATCTGCGGATCGGCATGGTAGCGGTCGGTAGCAAAGGCGGTCCGCCCGATCGCGACGCACGCACCGATCTCCCGTTCGCTGGCAACATCTATTTTCGCGTCCAGATCGGGCAAAGGCTCGATCGGGCGGCGCAAGGTGATCAAGGTCTCGATGAACCGAAAGCCCGCGCCGATCAGCGCTTCTCTTTGCCAGCCATCGGCCGCCGGCAACCGACAAGATATTAGCCGCGTGCCCTCCTCGCTCGCTTGGGTCAGCGCCTGCGCGACGGCCGCACCAAGGGCGTCCGGCGAAGCGCCTGGCGTGATATTCAAGCGCCGCACGGGCCCGCCGAGGATCGGCTCCTCGAATGGCGAGGACGTGACTGTGATCGCAGCCTCGGTTGCCGGCACACTCATGGTCGCCTCAGAAACGCCGCCAAGGAATACTTGCCGCTGCATTCGCGCAGCCTCTCGATCCTCTCGGCCCGCAAGCCCGCCTGCCAAGCGAGCATGGCCAACGATGCGACGCTGTACGCCGCATAATGCTCGATAAAGAATTCCTCGCGCGCCGGGCTGTCCGCAAGAGCTGCCTCGGCGTCGGGCAATTCGACATAGACCACGCCACGCTCATTCAACCAGTCACCGGCGCGCGCGAGCATCGTCACCGGATCCGGCACATGCTCGAGCACCTTGTTCAGGCTTATCAGATCAAAGCTTGCCTCAGGGGTCGTGCTCACGAAATCGCCGCAACGGGCAGCGATGCCGACATGGTCGCGAAGAAATGAGACCGCACGCTGATCGGGTTCGATACCAAGGCAATCCCAGCCGCTGGCAGCCAGGGCGGCGGGAAACACGCCGAGACCGCAACCCACGTCCAGGGCTCGACGCGGCGCCGTTATGCCAAGCGAATCCACATAGGCGTTGACCCGTGCTACGCGCTCATGGTTATCGGATTTTCCTGCCGGCATTGCCATGATCGTTTCGAAGCGTTCGGCCATGTGATCGCCATAGGTCGCTTCCGCATACGCGCTGTCGTAAAGCCGCTCCAGCGGCATCTGGTGATGGTTGAGCACATGGCCGCAGGCGCCGCATTGCCAGAGCTCGCGACGATAGGACGCGAAGCCGAAATCGGTCTCGCCTTCGGGCCGCGCCGTGAACAGCGCCACCTGCCGCCACGCCCTACCGGCGCAAAAGGGACAGGCCGAGCGCAACGCTAGTGGCCCCAGTCCCAATCGCTGATCAGAAAGCCGGGAATCGTCCACTGGCCGTTCAGGAAGGTCCATATGTCAAGGTTGCGAAAGCTCTCGGCCGTGGCCCAGAACCAGTCTTCGGACTCACCAACAAAGGTGCAGAATCGCTTGATGTCCTCATGCGGCACTTGCAGCCCGGTCGCGGCCAGAGTGGCGATTGCCTCGTCGCGGCTGGTCATGCCATAGCGGATCTGCACCGACAGATTGTCGAAGGCCCGAGTCAAGCCGAACTTGTGCCATTTCAGAAAGTGGTGCAAGGAGATGAAGCCGCAATCAATGTCCGCGAATTCCCATAAGCCTGTGCGCAGATCCGCTGCATAGCTCACGAAACCGTGCCGGCCGGCAACCGCAGCATTCTCGAAGCTGTTCCATCTCATATAGGAGCCAAGAAAGATCGAGCGCGTGCCGCAGTGGAACGCTTCGTCGGGTGGAAGTCGATAGGCCGCCAGGTCGCTGGCGCTCAAGCCGCCCTTGCCGATCCAATCCTCGATCACGGTCTGATTGCTCACGCCATGCCGGCGCACCCAGGCAGGGTCCAGGTCGGTCGCCAGACGCTCCTCGTCCTGACCGCCGAACTCCAGCTGCGGGTTCTCGCCCCAGACGACCAGCGGGACGCCGAGCTGAACGGCGAGGCGGATCGGGATCGCAAAAAGAGCCATATGCATCGGAATGGCGGTGGCGCCCTTGATCTCGAACGCGGCCTTCATGAACCGGCGCTCGACATCGGGGTTGATCGTGTAATCGATGTGATCCACCCCGAGCCGCATAATGAGGCTATCCAGATTCTCCTGCCCCACCTGGGTGCGGGCCGGCGTGCGCCAGGTCACCGCTAGCACTTTGAGGCCGAGCTCCTGGCAGGCGATCACCTGATACCAGCTATCCTTGCCGCCGCTGACCGGCACAATGCAGTCATAGTCGCGGCCGAGCGCCTTGACGTCGTCGGCGAGGCGGCGCAACGCTGCACCGCGACCCTGCCAATCGATTTGCCCGTCCTTATCCTCATGGCCGCGACAGGCGCTGCATACGCCACGTCCGTCGAGCGTGGTGCCTGGCCGACTATCAGGCAATATGCAGCGCAAGCAATAGTGGATCATCGAACTACAGGTGCGGATTCGAGGTTTGCTGATCAAGGAACAAGCGCGCGGAGACGAAACTGAAGAGGAACTTTGAAAAGCTGTTGTCAGTCATATCGCCGGCGAGGAATTTTTCCAGGGCGTCGCGGCGCACGATATCGAAAATCGGGCTGTCGGCGAGCAATTGCTCCCTGGTCTCGGGGTCGGAACGTTCCACCAATGAATCGATGGAGGCATTGAAGCCTCGCTTGCGGCGATCGAGACGCACGGCCTCTGGCACATAGCTCTCGCCGGCGGCGCGCAGCAAATATTTGGCGTAGCCGTCACGTATCAAATGCTCGGGCGGCACGGTGAAGAGAAACTCGACCAGCCGGCGGTCCAAATAGGGCGAGCGGTTCTCGACCGACACCCTCATGGAGTTCATGTCGTCTTCCTTGAGAATCACGGGCACCGCTTCGTGATAGAGCTCGTTCAGCATGCGGTTGCGCAGGAGATTGTCGGAGTAGCGGCTTTCCTCGAAAGGTTCGTCGATCGCATCATCCAGAAAGCCATTGAATAGCTCTGCATTCAAATAGATATGATCGCGCCGGTTCGGCGCCTTGGCAAAGACCAACGGGTCCTTGAGCACCGGGTTGCGAACATGGCGACCGTAACTGATTCCCCAGTCCTCAAGAAGTCTCGGAAAATCGGGATCCGTGCTCATTTCCGCGAGCCAGAACGCGTAATGATCGTAGTAGCCAGTGAATATCTCGTCTGCCGCCGTACCCGAGATCGCCACCTTGAACCCCTGCGCGTGGATGGCTTCCGACAAGGCGGCATGCAGATAGTAGGTGATGGTGGCGACAGGCGCATCGTGATCGGCAATCAGCCGCGCCAATCCGGCAAGGAAGCCTTCGGTGGTCGTTTCGGTCACATGTAACTCACAGCCGAGAAAGTCCACTGTCCGGCAAATATTATCGAGCTCGTTGTAGCGTGGGTCTTGGTCAACCACGGAGAAGGCGTGCAACGGTGCATTGCTCACTTTGGCGGCGATGCCGGCCAGGGTGTTGGAATCCACGCCCCCACTCAAACAGAAGGCGACGGGGACATCGGCACGCAAGCGAATCCGCACCGCATCGAACAGACGCTCGCGGACGCCATCGAGAGCCTGTTCGGCGCTCATCGCGCGCGGCGCATAGGTGACGCGCCAATAGACCTGCGGCGCCACGACCTCTGGCGTCTCGATCGACGCCGAACTGCCCGCAGGCAATTCAGCGACGCCACGGAACCAGGTTCTGGGACGTTTGTAGAGCGCCTTGTAGCCATTTACGAGATAGCGCCGTATCTGATCGATATCAGGAGCCGGCCAGCCACCGGCCAATGCCGCCAGCGTCTTGATCTCCGAGGCGAACAGCAACGCGCCCCGGTGCTGCATGTAGTATAGGGGCTTCTCACCGAAACGATCGCGGCTCAGCCACAGCCGATTCCGTGCCACGTCGAACAGCGCGATCGCCCACATGCCTTCGAAACGATCGACGCAGTCGGCACCCCATCGGCGATAAGCCTCAAGCACCACCTCGGTATCGGAATCGGTGGTAAAGCGATGCCCCTTCGCCTCGAGCATCTCTCGCAGCTCAAGGTAATTGTAAATCTCGCCGTTATAGACCAGAACCAGGCCATCGCGTTCGAACGGCTGTTGAGCTCTAACATCGAGGTCGATAATGGCCAGGCGCGTATGCAGCAGCGTCAGACAATGGTTGCCCAATCGCCCGCGATAGACGCCATTGGCGTCCGGCCCCCGGTTGGCCATTGTCGCCAGCGCGGTCGCGATACGCGGCTCCGGAACAGGTTGCGGCCCGAGCAAACCGGCAATGCCGCACATCTGGTGTTCAGTCTTCCAGAGCGTCAAGCGTCAGCAGCTCGCCGAGTGCGAGAGGGCGCGTCAATCGCTTGCCAAGAACTTGCGACAGGTCTTGCGAGGGAATGCCCGTCGCAGGACGCGCAAACATCAGGTCCTCGCATTGCAGCCGTTGGCCGGCGGGAAGCTCGCGGGCGGCAACGACGCCCTTGCGAACCGCATCAAGCAAGGGCAGTTCGCTGGATTGGCGGAACTTCCCCCACCTACCGCGGCTCGCGCGAACTCCGGCCACGCGCTGCACCAGCTCGCGCATATCGTCCGGCTCGGCCGACAGCGCATGATCATGAAAGTCGCGCCCAGTCTTGCAGTCGGTGAAATGGGTTTCGATCACGCAGGCGCCAAGCGCGACCGCGGCAAGACATGCGTCGATTCCCACGACATGGTTGGAATAGCCGGTCGGCAGGCCGTATCGCTCCGCCATGAAGGGAACGCTCAATAGGTTGGCGTCCTCTGCCGGTGTCGGATAAGCGGACACACAGTGCAGCAGCACCAACCGCTCCGCAAGATCGGTTTCTCCAGTCTCGTCACGAATCCAAGCCACAGCCTGATCCACCTCCTCTACGGTGCCCAGGCCAGTGGATAGGATCAGGGGTTTCCCGGCAGCGGCGGCGGCGCGGATTAATGGCTCGAAGGTGAGATCGCCGCTGGCGATCTTCAGTGCCGGCGCCAGTTCGGTGAGCAGCGGGATCCAGTCCTCTGTGACGGCGGTCGAGATGAAGGCGATGTCCAGAGCCGCGGCCTCCTCGGCCAATCGCCGATGCGCGGCTTCGTCGAGGGCAAAGCGGCGCACCCGCTCGAGGCGCGCCGTATCGTTGGCGGATGTCAGGCGCTCAGCAGTGTAGCTCTGGAACTTGACCGCATCGGCGCCGGCCTCCGCCGCCAAGCGCAGCAATCGCGATGCCACCTCTACGTCGCCCTCATGGTTGACGCCCACTTCCGCAATGATCGCGACCTCCGAGTCGAGGTCCTTGCCGAACAGTCTCATGGCTATGCTATCTCTCCCACGGCGCCACCGAGGTCGGCAGGCGTATTCGCCGCCGCTACGATGTCTGCTCCCTGTTGCTTGCGATAGGCTTTGGCGTACCAGCCGCTGCCCGTGATCAGTTGCTCATGCACGCCGACCTCCTCGATCCTGCCCTCAACCAGAGCCAGGATTCGGTCGGCGAGCGCAATCGTCGACAGGCGATGAGCCACGACGATGACAGTAATCGAGGTCTCCTGGCGAATGCGTTGCAGGGCATGTCGAAACTGCTCTTCCGCCTCGGCGTCAAGATGGCTCGTCGGCTCGTCCAATATCAGTATCGGAGCCTCGCTGAGTAGGACGCGGGCAAGGTCTAGTCGCTGGCGTTGACCGCCGGACAGCAGGCTGCCCGCCTCGCCGACCAGGGTGTGGTAGCCTTGCGGCAAATCGAGGATGAAGTCATGCGCACCGGCCAATCGAGCCGCCCGCTCGATATCCGCCTGTTTCGCATCGAGGCGGCCATAACGGATGTGCTCGGCCGCGGTAACGTCGAAAATTTGCGGCATTTGCGGTGCGTAGGCGATACCGGCACGCAGGCTGGTAAGTGCGAATTCCCCCGCCGGCACGCCGTCAAAAGTGATGCGGCCCTGCTGCGCCTCGCGCAGTCGCGGCAGCAGGTCGACCAAGGTTGACTTGCCGCTGCCGGAGGGTCCCACGAGGGCCGTAACATGGCCTGCGGGAATGACAACCGAAACGTCCTCGAGCGCCACCTGATCACCGCCGTTGTAGCCGAAGCTGACGTGCTCGAAGGCGATCTCCCGCGACAAAGTCTCCAACTGGCGTGCGCCGCCTGTCTCCTCCTTGGCGTCGTAAAGCGCCTCCAGGCGCTCACGCACCACCCGCAGGCTTTGCGTATTGACCAGGATTCGCTGGCGACCGTGCAGCGCCTCGACCAGCACCGGCATGAGACGCAACACGATGACCAGAAAGAGGCCGATCTCCTCGAGCTTCACCCCCCATTCGGTCACGCCGAGATAGAGCAAGGAGAAACCGATGGCGACGATGGCGGGTTCGAGCAGCAACTTGACGCGCGCCATCAGAACGTTGCTGGTGTAAGTGGTGTCGACTAGCCGTTGTGTGCGTTGGCTCAACTCGCGGTGCTCGGCATCCTCCGTGCCGCTGAGCCGCATGAGACGCAGCGATTTGACGCGCTGCACCAGGAAATCTACCAAATTCCGGTTGGCGCTGACGATGCGGTGGCTGACCTCGCTCGACCGTCGCATCAAGCGCAAGGCAGGAAGGCTGGCCAGTCCCATCACCACCAGCGCCATCACTGTCATGGGCAAGGACAAAAGAAACAGAAACACGAGATAGACCGCGCCCAAGACCAGATGGCCACCAAGCGCGATCATTGCCATCACGCATTGGGTGGCACGGTCTGCTTCGATGGTCAGGTCGTTGATGATGTGGCCCTGCCGCTCGCTTTGCGCGTAGCCCAGCCGGGCGTGGATGAAACCACAAAAGGCGCGATCGCGCAGGCCCCGCGTGAAGTTCAAGGCGGCCCGCGTGGTATAGAGCGTTCGGATATAGATAAAGATCTGTCGCGTCAGGATTGCCGCCATGCTGGTCGCCAGCAGCACTAGGACCGTGACCTCCAGCCCGACGAATCCGTAGGCGCGGAGCAGCCACGACCAGACTTGCGATTCGCCTGCCAGACTCGCACTATCGCCCCCCGCCTGTATCAGCTGGAAGACCGGCAGCAACATACCGATTCCGAAGCTTTCGAAGACCGTGCTCAACAAATTCAGGGCAAGCACCGTAACCACGGTGCGGCGGCGGAAACCGAGCTTGAACACGTTTTCGGCAAAACTGCTCAAGGCGAGAGCTCTTGGCCGACGCAGCTATGGCAATTTATGGTTTGCTGGATGCTGAGCCCGTGTCTGCGAGGACACATCGACGACGCTTCTCCCCATTGTCCGCTGAGGGCTGTTTAAGATCAGCCACGCTACCGCCATTCCGGGTGACGCGCCACGCCGCCCGGTCAGGCCCGAATCGGGGCCGAAACCGTGTCAGTGTTCATGTTTTGAACATGAGGGTCAACACTTTTGTTCAATTTTTGAACAAGGTCGTTGCGGACCCCGCAGCGGTGCCAATGCCGGCGCGAAAATGGATGTGGCATGAGGGGAGCGCACGCCGACATCGCAGGCCTTTTTGCGTGAATACGCCATTATGATTACAACCAGTGCCGTGCCTGACGCGCGAACCCATTGACCGCCTGCTCCCGATGTGACGCGCAAGGGCGCCTCCGGTCTCCCTTGGGGCTGGCAATTTGCCATGGCATTGGGTAGAGCTTGGGCGGGGTCGGCGTTTGATTGGGTTTGAGAGGATTCCCGCGTGTCGCATAGCAACGTTTCCAATCCGGGCCTCGAGCGGGTCGCCGTCTATTTGCCCGAGGCTACGCTGGAAAACGCAGAGCTGGTCGAGCGCTTCGGTTTCGAACGCGACTTCCTGGACAACAAGATCGGCGTGCTGAAGCGCCATATTGCCGCCGAGGACGAGGCCGTCTCGGACATGGCGGTGTCCGCCGCCGAAAAGCTGTTCGCCGACGCGCCCGAGGCGCGCGATGCCGTCGAACTCGTGGTTCTCTGTACCCAGAACCCGGACTACCGCCTGCCGACCACCGCCAACATCGTCCAGCACCGTCTCGGCCTGCCGCAGACCGTGGCGGCCTTCGACATCAACCAGGGCTGTTCGGGCTATGTGGTCGGCCTTTCCGTGACCCGTGCGATGATGATGGCCAATGGCTTCCGTAATGCGCTTTTCCTCACCGCCGACGGCTACAGCAAGGTTATGGACCCCAACGACCGCAAGACCGTGCCGCTGTTCGGCGACGGTGCCGCGGCAACATTGCTGAGCGCGGACGGACCGGGCAAGCTCGGGCGCTTCACCTTCGGCTCGGACGGCAGCGCCGCCGATGACCTGATCGTGCGCGGCGGCGGCAGCCGCAATCCCGCCCAGCCCGCCTGCGGCGACGGCGCGCTGTTCATGAACGGCCGCGCCATTCTCAAATTCATGATCAAACGCGTGCCCGCCGATGTCGATCGTTGCCTGGCGGATAACGGCCTGACCCGGGACGATGTCGACGTCTTCATCTTTCACCAGGCAAGCGGCCATATGGTGCGCTCGCTGGTGAAGGAAATGGGTCTGCCGCCCGAGAAAGTGCCGCTCTGCATCGCGGATGTGGCCAACACCGTGTCGTCGACGCTGCCGATCGTGCTCGATGACATCGGCGGTATCGAAGCCCTGGCCGGCAAGACCGTGTTGATGTGCGGTTTCGGCGTGGGCCTCTCATGGGGCTCGACCGTGATGCGGGTCGAATCCCCCTAACGGTAGCCATGGCGAAGCGCGTCGTCTTCGTCCTTCCATCCTTCGCCAGCGGGGGCTCGGAACGGGTGGTCCTGACCTTGGCCAAGGCGCTCGACCGCTCCCGCTTCGTGCCCGAAATTCTGGTGTTCGACGCCGGCGGCCCGCTGGCGGCGGAATGTCCGGCCGACATGGCGCAGCATGTGCTGGCCCGCCCGCGCCTGCGCCAGGCCCTGCTGCCCTTGGTCCGGCGGCTGCGCCGGTTGCGGCCCCATGCCGTCCTCTCGAGCCTTGGCTATGTCAATCTGGCGCTGCTGGTGTCGCGCCCGGCGCTGCCGCTGGGGACTCGCTTGCTGGTGCGCGAGGCAAATACGCCCTCGCAAAGCCTGCGCAACGGGCCGTGGCCCGGGCCGACCGCACTTGCCTATCGCCTGCTCTACCCGACCGCCGATGCCGTGCTCTGCCAGCACAGGCAGACGCGCTTCGAGATGGCGGAGCGTTTTAACGTCGCCGAGGCGCGGCTGCACGACCTGCCGAACCCGGTCGACGTCGCGCGCCTGCGGGCCGCCGCGGCCGTGCCGCAACGGCTGCCCGGCCCTGGCCGGCGCTTCGTCGCCGTCGGCCGCCTGACGCGGCAAAAAGGCTTCGATCGCTTGATCGACCTGTTCGCGGATGCCGCACCGGACGACCATCTGCTGATCCTCGGCGACGGGCCCGAGCGCGAGGCCTTGGCTGCGCGCGCCGGCGAGCGCGTGGAGTTGCGCGGGCACGAGCCCGACCCCTGGCCATGGATGGCCGGCGCCGATACCCTGTTGCTGCCGTCGCGCTGGGAGGGTCTTGCGAATGTCGCCCTAGAGGCGCTGGCCTGCGGCACCCCGGTCATCGCCACGCCGGAAAGCGGCGGCATCGCCGAACTGGCCGAGGCCGCGCCCGAAGGCGCCGTCACCGTCGCGGCCTGGGGCAAGCCGTTCGCGCGGGCAATGCGTGCGGCGAATGCGAATCCGAGCAACAACCTGCTGCCACCACATTACGACAGCAACGCCGTGGCCACACAATTGATGGCAATTCTTGACGGGTGCTAGAGCGCTACACGGTGAGATGGAATCGACTTAATGAGCCAAGGTGGTTTCTCGGGCAGGAGCGGCGAGCCGGGCGATGTGGGCACATCGGGCAAGACACGTAACGACACCGGGGCGTCACTCAGACCGATCAAACAGGTTGATCTGAGCCCCGGAACCTCCCTCATCTGATAGGAGAGTCCGTCACAGAGGAGACGGACATGAGGCAATCACGTTTCACGGAAGAGCAGATCATCGCGATCCTTGCCGAGCAGGAGCGTGGGCTGAAGACAGCTGAGGTCTGCCGCAAGCACGGGATCAGCCAGAACACGTTCTACAAGTGGAAGGCCAGCTTCAGCTACCAAGCCGGATCATGGGACAGAAAACGCCGCGTGGTCGCCAAGGTTGAATGGCATCCCGGCGAGTTGTATCCCCGCGTCGGCTTCATCGTCACCAATCTGAGCCGTCCGGCCGAACGGGTCGTGGCCTTCTACAACCAGCGAGGCACGGCGGAACAGTGGATCAAGGAAGGCAAGTACGCCATCAAGTGGACCCGGCTGTCGTGCCGCAAGTTTCGCAATAACGAGGTCCGGCTTCAGCTTCACGCCTTGGCGTACAACCTCGCCAACTTCATGCGGACGCTGGCGTTGCCGAAAGAGGTCGAACATTGGTCGTTGACCACGATCCGCGAGAAGCTGGTCAAGATCGGGGCCAAGGTCGTCGCTCATGGCCGGTACGTCACGTTCCAGATGGCGGAGGTCGCCGCACCCCACGCTCTGCTCAGAGACATCCTGGAACGGATCGACAGACTGCGACGACCGACCCCGGCGACGGCTTGAACGAGAGAAACATGAGATGACGGAGGGCGAAGTATGCCTGGATTATGCGAAAATGGCCGAAACTCAGCGGCAAACGCAACTCGATCACGCTTGGCGGCCAAAAAGGTGCTTTTTAAGCGAAAACGCGATTCAAGATTGCAAGATAAGGGCCGTTTGGCTACCATCCGAAGTAGAGTTTAGGCGCCATCTGGGGAATGTCGGTTAAATGAGGGAGCCAAGGGGCGCAGGTCACTCGTATTGCCAGGTCCCTATTGGCACGAGATGAGATCTGTCGGACCTCGGCAACCAGCTTTCCGGCGTAGCGAGACGACATACATATTTCTCCCCGAAGAGAACATCACTGGAAATTTCAGCCAGGTGGCGAGGGTACAAATACTCCTCTTAGACATCGATATTTCAGTGGCCTGCTAAGGCTTATGCGCGACCAACACACAACCTGCAACGGCTAGGTCAGCGTCAGTGAAATTATTGAGTGGCGCCGGCAGTTTCAGCCGAATTTCACGTACGCAAGCGAGCGCTTGCTCGCGCAGTCCCACATTGATCTCCTCCCAAAACGCGGGCGAAATCTCACCCGCCACGCCAGCAAGCCGCGTGATTCGCAGCGAGCCAACTAGACCCGATCCCGCTAGCCACTGGCGCCATTTCGGCAAAAGCACGCGGTTGGGTCGACCCGAGCTGCGGGTCATCACCCTATGCAACCGCTCGGAGCTCGTCAGAAAGGTGAGCGGATGGTGGCCGGCAAACATACCGTGGTCACGCAGATCTATGCGGTGAACCATCACCCCGCCCGGCGCCAGCGCCGCCACCATATCGTCAAGCGCCGCGAGAGGATCGTAAAGGTGCTCCATTACCGCACGCGAAAGAATGGCGTCGAAGTGGATATCCTGCTCCCGGAAAAAGCGCTCCGCTGGGAAGCCGGCGTGATAGCTGAGGCGACGTATACTTCCCTCAACCAAGTCGCCATCGAACAGCTCGGCAAGATCATGCCGCGCCGCCAGTGCCTCGTAGATGGCGGCCTGCCACTCGGCGTCGCGGTGACTATGGTAGCGGTCGATGGCATGCACCGCGCTCGCACCGCCCTTGAGCAGCAGCAGGGCAAGGCCGAAATTGTCGCCGGGGCCGATCTCAGCCACCGCGCCGGTGAAGGAGTCCCGCCCGGCATAGACCAGGTAGTCGCCATGCACGCGTTCAATATAGGCGAGCGAATCGGACAACGAAGCGCCACGGTGCCGGGCGCCGGAGCTGGTCGCGATGTCGCCGCGGGCCAGCCGCCACCGCGCCCGCCAGTCGTCAAAAACGTAGTAGGCGCATGTCGCCGGCACGCTGGCACGCACTATGCGACGCAACGCCGTCGTGATAGTCAATGTTTACTCATCCCATGTTATCGTTCGCGCTGTTGCCTCTCAGATAACGCCATGATGCCACAGACGCAAACCAGCGACAGCCGTATGCCCCTGCCCGACCTGCATCGCGGCGTCCTGCATGTCATCACCGGGCTGCACACGGGCGGCGCGGAAGCGCAGCTGGTCAACCTGGCACTGGCAAATCATCGCGCCGGCGTGCCGCTGGTGGTGGCGAGCCTGATACCCGGCGGCGTGCATCGCCAGCGCCTGGCCGAGGCGGGCGTGGCGACCCTCGATCTCGGCATGCGCCGCGGCCACGGCTCCCTCCTTGCGCCGCTGGCTCTGGCGCGGCTGATCCGGCAGACCCGCCCGGCGGTGGTGCAAAGCTGGATGTATCACGCCGATCTGCTGGCGACCGTCAGCTGGCTGCTGTCGGGGTGCTGGCGCTCGAGCCGTCTGATTTGGGGCGTGCGCTGCTCCGACCTCGACATCGGCCGCTACCGACCCGCCCTGAAACGGGTGATGAGCCGCTGCGCCAAGCTGTCGCGCCTGCCCGATGCCGTCGTCGCCAATTCCGAGGCGGGCCGGCACGCCCATGAGGCGCTCGGCTACCGCGCCAAGCATTTCACGGTGATCGAGAACGGCATCGACACGCAGCGCTTCCAACCGGATGCGGCCGCCCGCGCCGAGGTGCGCCGGGACTACGGTATTGACGACGACACGCCACTCGTCGCCATCGTCGCTCGCGTCGATCCCATGAAGGACTACCTCACCTTCATCCAGGCTCTCGACCGGCTCGGGGGCGTTCATGCGCTTGCCATCGGGGACGGCACACAGGGGCTCGGCGAGATCG
>CAZKTK010000026.1:11990-14872 GCA_964555535.1 uncultured Rhodospirillaceae bacterium | reverse complement strand
CCTACATTTCCCCGGCAACGGGGCGTGGCGCAGTCTGGTAGCGCACCTGCTTTGGGAGCAGGGGGTCGCCGGTTCGAATCCGGCCGCCCCGACCACGACGGCAGTATCGACTGCTTCAGGATAAGGACACGAACATGACGGCGAGGATCTATCGGCCGGCCAAGACGGCGATGCAATCGGGAATGGGCAATGCACAGCACTGGCTGCTCGAGTTCGCACCCGAGGCGGCGCGCTCCCTCGACAGCCTCATGGGCTGGACCGGCTCCCCCGATACCGGCGGGCAGGTCCGCATTCCCTTTCCCAGCCGCGAGGCCGCAGTCGCCTTCGCAGAGCGGAACAAACTCGCCTACGAGGTCAGCGAGCCTGCCGAGCGGAAACCCAAGATCAAGGCCTATGCCGACAATTTCCGCTACGACCGCATCGAATAGGCCCGCGCGCCCGTAGCTCAGCTGGATAGAGCAGTGGACTTCTAATCCACAGGTCGCAGGTTCGAATCCTGCCGGGCGCGCCAAGTTTTTCAATGGTTTAAGAGAGAAATCAAACAATGCTTTCCCACTCGGGTAAGCAATAGGTACCGGCCGCGGCATTGAGCCCGAGAAGCACGATGAGGTGTTTCACCCCTTTTCGCGGCTTGGTCTCGAGGCCTCGAAGGTGGAGGGGACAGGGATCGGTCTAACGATAAGCCGGCAATTGATAGAGAGCATGGGCGGCAGTATGGATTTCGAAAGCACGCCGGGCGAGGGCAGCACTTTTTGGTTCGAACTGCCCCTTGTGCAGGCGCTCTAAACCTGGGCCGCAGGCTCTGTGCGTCGGGTCAGATAGTTTTGGCGGATGCTCTGAATGTCCGCCCTGCCCAGTATCGCCACTTTCTCTGCACTGTTTATGCCGGCGCGCTCCATGGCGGAGTTTATGCCGGCCCGCGCATTGCCCCGTGAGCGATTGATCGGTCGGCCGTCGGGCTCGTAGGCGGGAAAGACGAAATTGCAGCCGATGAGGGCGTGCTGCCGCTGGCGCAGGATCGCCGCCAGGCGCGGGCTGAGGGGCTTGCTGGGTTGTCCGGCCGCAGGCGTCAGGGTGCGCCAATGCCGTGTGTCCACGGCTTCCCATTTGAGCCCGGCGATCTCGGCGTAGCTGGCGCCGGTGTCGAGCATGGCGATGACCAGGTCATACTGGTCGATCATGTTGCGCCGTCCGCGCAGGGAGCGATTCTGCCACGGTGTCGACGTGCCCGCTCCCCGTGTCGGCTCAAGCTCGCGCAGCAGGGCGCGCTCTTCGCTTATGCTGAGACATCTGGGGGTATTCGAATTGCGGTCCTTTTCGAAGCGCACATTGGGGGCCACGCGCACGTTCCAGGCTTTGCGGGCCCTGTTGTAGATGGTTCGCAGGAGTGAGATCTCGCGCTGGATGGAAGCCTCGGACATGCCTTCGCGCAGGCGCGCCTCGCGGAGGTTCTTCACAGTGGCGCTGGTAATCTCATGCAGCCACATGTCCGGGCTGAGGCTGTATCGTTCACCGAAGCCGCGCCCCGCGACGAGCTTGCGGGATCGGCTCTCGACCGTTCGGTAATCGGCCAGCTTCTCCACCTCGCCCAGGCGCCGCTCGATGCCTTCGGCAAGGGTCATTTCCCGGACATCTTCCGGATAGAAGCTCTCAACCAGAGCTCTTGCTTTGAGCGCGGCAGCGCGCGCTGCCTTGGCCTTGTTCGTTTGGCGTGTCGAAAAGCGTTGGCGTTTCATCCCGGGCGGCGTGAACGCACACCACCAGTAGGGAGAGCCGCGACGCTTGTACAGCTGCATTGTCGCCGACCCTGCCTAGGGTTCCCGATTCTCGTACCAGATCGTGGCCAAACGCTGCGCCTCCGCAATTTGAGCGGCACTCAGCCCGGCCTCGATATCGGCGCGCGCAGCGACGGCCTTGCTCCGCTCGTCGCCGGCCGGCAGGGTCGCCGCGGCAAGATTGAACCACTTATGCGCATGCACCGGGTCATCCACCACGCCCATTCCGGTTGCGTAGGAAATGCCGAGATTGAATTGGGCGTCAGGCATGCCCTGTTCGGCCGCGCGGCGGAACCACGCTGTCGCCTCGACATCGTCCGGCATGACGCCTTCGCCCTCGGCATACATCAGGCCCAGCTGGTATTGGGCATCAGCCTCACCCGCTTCGGCAAGCGGCTGAAGCTCCGCCACGGCCGTGTCATAGTCCTGCGCCCGATATGCCGCCATGGCTTGGTCGAAATCCGCCATCGCCGCGGGAGCGCAGCCAAGCCCCAGAATAATTGCGACCGCAAATGCGGGGAGGCGTGCCGATCTCAAATCCATCGTCATGGTGATATCCCTCATATGCCTTCACCAGCAACGTGGCCCATCATTGATGTCCTAGGGTAGCGCCACATTGCCATGAATGCCACCATGGTACGAACGACTCCAAGCAAGAAAAGCCCCCGCATTATGCCCGACGCGATAGCCATAACCGACACAATCAGCCTGAGAGAGGACGAACTCGTCTGGCGTTTCGTGCGCGCCTCCGGTCCCGGTGGGCAAAAGGTCAACAAGACCAGCAGCGCCGTGCAGCTGCGCTTTGATGCTGCGCGCTCCGAGGCGCTGCCCGAGGCGGTCCGCGAGCGTTTGCTGGCCTTGGCCGGTCGCCGGGCGGATGCAAACGGCGTGCTGACCATAGACGCGCGCCGATTTCGGACCCAGGCGCGCAATCGCCGCGACGCCTTGGAAAGACTGATCGCGCTGCTGCGGGAAGCCGCTGTGCCGCCAAGGCCGCGCCGGCGCCGGCCAGTGCCGGCCGGTGTTCGCAAGCGGCGCCTCGAATCCAAGCGTCACCGCTCCATTCTCAAACAGCAACGGGCAGCCGTTCGCAGGGAGCCGCAATGA
>CAZKTK010000026.1:0-11980 GCA_964555535.1 uncultured Rhodospirillaceae bacterium | reverse complement strand
ATTCGGACATCGAGTCCTGGCTGGAGGCTTTGCCCAAAGCCGAACTGCATTTGCATCTGGAAGGCGCCATCCCCCTTGAGGCCCTGTTCGAATTGATCGAAAAATATGGCGGCGACAGCTCAATAAATACATTAGAAAACTTAAAAAATAGGCTGAGTTATAGTAATTTTCCGGAATTTATCGAAGCTTGGCTTTGGAAGAACGGCTTCCTGCGGGACTACGATGATTTTGCCCTCATCGCCGAGGCTGCAGCCGCCGAACTGGCGCGCCGCAATATCCGCTATGCCGAAACCTTCTTTTCTCCGGCGCGCTTTGCCGATGCCGGGCTCAGTGTTGCGGGCATGGCGGAGGCCATCCGCCACGGCCTCGATCGTGTGCCTGGCGTCGAAGTCTGGTTGATCGCCGACCTGGTGCGGGACCTGGGCCCCGAAAGCGGTGCTCGCACCGTGGCGGAAGCGGATGAAGCGCGCGAGTTCGGAATTGTCGGCATAGGCCTCGGAGGCTCGGAGCATCGCTTCCCGCCCGAGCCCTATGCCGAGGTGTACGAGGACGCCCGCCGTCGCGGCTTCAAGACCGGTGCCCACGCCGGCGAGGCTGCGGGCGCCGACAGCGTGCGCCGGGTGGTCGAGGCGCTACGCGTCGATCGCATCGGCCATGGCACGCGGGCTGAGGAGGATCCTTCCCTGGTGGCGCTGCTGGCGGAGCGCGCAATCCCGCTGGAAGTGTGCCCGCTATCCAATGTGGCGACGGGCGTAGTGGCCGATATCGCCGATCATCCGGTGCGCCGCTACCACGACGCCGGCATCACCGTGACCACCAACACCGACGATCCCGGCATGTTCCACAACACCTTGGCCGAGGAGTACGCGCTGCTGCACCGGGTGCACGGCTTCACGCCCATGGAGATCCAGGGCTTGGTCCTCAACGCCCTCGACGCCGCCTGGCGGCCAAAAAGCGACGGATCCAGCCTGCGCGAGACCTTCACCAGCGATCCGGGATGGTGCCTGCCCGATCAACCCCTGCCCACATAGGCCTGGCGGTGGGGAATGACCGTGACCTCCAGGACCTCGACATGGGGCGGGAGGGCGGCCACAGTCAGGGCCACTTCGGCGAATTCCTCGGGTGTCATCATGGGCTCGTCGTCCCAGCTGCGGGTGCCGTCCATACGCCGCTCGACCATCACATTGCCGGGGTTGAGACAGCAGGCGGTAATGTCGTGGTCGCGCCCCTCCAGGGCGGTGGACTGGGTGAGGCCCCAAAGGCCGTGTTTCGATGCGTTGTACGGTGCGTGATTGGCACGCACGCGACTGCCCGAGATAGAGCCGATGTTGATGATGCGGCCACCGCCGCTGCCTTTCATGGCGGCCATGGCGGCGCGGGTGCACAGCATGGGGGCGGTGAGATTGGTGGCGATGACCTTGTCCCAGGCGTCGAGCGGCAATTCGTCGAGCGGGCCGCCGTCGAAGACGCCCGCATTGTTGACCAACAGGTCCAGGTGCCCGAATCGCGCCAGGCTTTCGGCGAACATCTGGTCGACCTTGAGAGGGTCGGTAATATCGGCGGTGCAGACAAGCACGTTCGCGCCAAGCGCCTCGCACTCGTCCGCCGCCGCCTGCAGCAGATCGCCACGCCGGGCAGCGAGGGTCAGGCTTGCGCCCTCAGCGGCGAAGCTGCGCGCTATACCCCGCCCGATGCCGCTGCTGGCACCCGTAATCAAGGCGACCTTGCCATCCAATTTTCCCATCGTGCTCCCCCATTGCTGAAACCAGTCGTGACATAGTGTATCAAGCCGCCCCGCGTTGAACCTGTCTTTGAGGCGTGCCATGCTGTGGCGGCTGTGCGGGGGAGATCGCATAGAGACTCGTATGGGAATGACTTGGGTATTGCGGGCTGTCGGTGGCGTCGCCCTGTCCGTGTGGCTGTCGGCTGCCGCGAGCGCCGGCGCGATGGAGGACTGGCAGGCGGCCTATGATGCCGAAATGGCCGGCGATCTGGACACCGCGATTCACCATTACAGCCGCGCGATTCGCTCCGGTGAGTTGCCGCAACGAGAGCTGGCACGGGTCTTTCGCGGCCGCGGCAATACGCACTATGCCTCGGGCGATATGCAGGAGGCGCTGAACGATTTCGAAACCGCCATTCGTATCGACCCGACCTATGCGGCGGCGTTGGTGAGCCGCGGCGTGATCAGCCATGACGCAGCGGACTATGAGGCCGCCATCACCGACTACGACGCCGCCCTGGTCCAAGATCCCGATTATGCCCTGGCCCACGCCAACCGTGGCAATGCCCTGGCGGCACTTGGTTTTGTCGAAGACGCCATTCGTGACTTGCGCACCGCCTATGCTCTCGGGTATCGCGTACCCTGGTTGGTTGAAACCTTGGAAAGTCTTGATGCCGTGCCGGCTGAGGATATCCAGTGACGATGGCGGTTCCCGCCCGATAAGGCGCAGTGAGATTGGACGCGATGCAAAACGACGGCGAGCAGGCGCCCGACAGCTCCCCAAGCAGTCAATTCAACGAATTGATGCGCAAAGTCGAGCAACACATGGCATTGGTCGATGCCGTGGAGGGGCTGAATCCAGCCTATATCGCCAAGCTGCATCTCGCATTGGATGGCGCGCGCAAGAGCCGCGATGAGGCCAATGCCCAGCATCAGGCCATCGCCGAGGCCTTGGTCGCGTGTTTCCCCGAAGACGTCGAGCGCGCGGCGATCGCCAATTGGTTCATCTTCGTTGCCATGGGGCAGGGCTATGCCCAGGCTTTCAAGCTCCTCAGCGACTATGCGGCGATGGGCGGCGATCCCCTGTCCGTGCCGCAATTTCCGCAGCCGGCGCCGCAATTGCCGACCGCCCGTATGCCCGGCCTTCGGATCGGGCCGTGGAAGTCGCCGGCCCGCGCCAAGGCGCTGAGCGCCGTCGCATCGCTCGGCAATCCGCACGGCGCCGGGCGGGTCTTCAAGGCGGCACTCGAAACCTATGTCCAGACCAGCCGGATGATCTCGGCCGGGCCGCAGGGACAATCGGAGCATTTGCGCGCCATCGGCGCCGTCGTCGCCAATCAGGCCCTGGAACTGGTTATCGAGGGCGCAGATGACTCCGTGCTGGACCTCGATGTTGAGGCGGAGGACAAGGATAGCCGAACAGGGCCTCAGGAGATTCCTGGGCGAAAAGCTCCTCTTCGTCATGCTTGCGCTCAAGCTCAGCGCGGGCGTGGGCGAGCGCGTTCAGGCGCATTTCGAGCTGAGCGACCACCTGGCGGCGTTCGTCCAGTTCCTCACGGCGCATGCGCACCAGTGTCTTCAGCGACCTCATGGCGTGGTGGCCTCAGGCGCCGGCTCGGGCTGCGGCCTGTCGAGGATGTCCTTCAGTTGGCCATATCCCTGGGTCAGCGAGCAGCTCTCGTCGATGTTCTGGGCCAGGAAGCCTTCCAGCGCATCATGGTATTCGATTGCCTCGTCGATTTGCGGGTCGCTGCCTCTGCGATAGGCGCCGAGGCGGATCATGTCTTCCATATCGGAATAGGTCGCCATCAGGCTGCGGGCGCGGCTGACGAGTTGGTTCTCGTCCTCCGTATTGCAGTTCGGCATGGTCCGGGAGATGCTGCGCAAGACGTTGATGGCCGGATAGCGCCCGCGCTCGGCGATGGCGCGTTCCATGACGATATGACCGTCGAGAATGCCGCGCACCGCATCGCAAACGACAAGCAGTCCCTGGATCTCGCTGACGCGCCCGCTGACGCTGAATTCGTCAACGCCGTCAATCTCTTCCGCAAGGTCGGCAATGTACCTGTTGACCATGAATATCCGCCCGGGAGTCCCCAATCCGCATGATTTCACTGCGTTATAGGGTACAAGACGTTTAGAATGGGTGAATCGAAATTTGTCAGGGACTCCGATTGGCCTATATTCAGCTCAAATCCGCCGATTGCGGCGACAAAGCCGTCTGGGGAGCAGACCGTGCGCATTTTACTGGTTGAAGACGATCCGGAGACTGCGGAGCTGACCGAAGCGGTTCTCAGCGCCGAAAGCATGGTGTGCGAATGCACCGACATGGGCGAAGAGGCCATCGAGCTGGCCAAGCTCTACGACTTCGACCTGGTCTTGCTGGACTTGATTCTGCCCGATCTCGACGGCCACGAAGTGGTGCGCAGCCTGCGGGCCGCGAAGATCGAGACGCCTGTGCTGATCTTGTCGAGCCTCGGTGAGATCGACCACAAGGTTCGCGGCCTGACCAATGGTGCCGACGACTACCTGACCAAGCCTTTCGACAAGGGCGAGTTGCTGGCGCGCATCCATGCCATCGTCAGGCGCTCCCAGGGGCATTCGGATTCGATCATCAGAACCGGCGACCTGGCTGTGAATCTCGACAGCCGCACGGTGGAGGTGGCGGGCCAGCCGGTGCATCTCACCGGCAAGGAATATGCCATCCTCTAGCTGCTTTCCCTGCGCAAGGGCAGCACGCTGTCGAAGGAAGCCTTCCTGAATCACCTCTATGGCGGTATCGACGAGCCGGAACTGAAAATTATTGACGTTTTCATTTGCAAGCTGAGAAAGAAGCTCTCGGTGGTCAGCAAAAGCTCCTTCATTCAGACCGTCTGGGGCCGGGGCTATATGCTGAGCGATTCCGAAAGCGGCGCGCAAGCCGCCGAGTCCGAACTGACGGCGGCTTCTGTCTGACTCAGTTCGTCGGCGGGGCTTCGTCGGGGAACTCGACCCCGGCTTGGCGCAGAAGGTCGATGAATTCGATGACGGCGTCTTCCGGGAAGTTCCAGGTGGCGAACTCGTCTCTGACGTTCTTGCCGAAATCCGGATTGACCTCCAGCAGCTTGTCGGCCTCGGCGCGGGCCTCGTCCAGGCGCCCCATCTCCACATAGATGGCGGCGCGGAACACGTAATCCCATTGCATGCCCCAGGTCAATCGCAAGCCGTGCCCTAAAGCTGTCTCGAAGTCTCCTTTCGTGCGGTAATAATGCGCCAGGGCATAATGGTACCAGACCGGGTGATCGGGATTCATCACCATGGCCTTCTCGACCATGGCCGCGCCTCGCTCCATATCGCCCATGAAAACCGCTTGCGAGCCGATGTCGGCGAGGATTGCAGCATTGTGCGGTGCCAGGGCCAAGGCACGATCGGCAGCTACGCGAAACGCGTCGAGCTCGCCGCGATTGAAACGCACCAAGGCCTCGCCGTAATGCGCGGTGGCGAAGTTGCGATCGAGCTCCACGGCCCGCAAAGCCGAGGCCAAGGCACGGTCCAGGCTGCCGGGCTGTGCGTTGAAGCCGAAAATGTGCTCGTCACGATAGGCCCAGGCCAGGCCCGTATGCGCAATTAGGTCTTCGGGAACTTCGGCTAACGCGCGCACGTAGCAATCGCGAATTTCGAGATGCTTCTCCGGCGTCGGGCCGAGGCCATAATAGGTGCCTTGCATGTAGCCGCATTCCAGGCCGCTCAGGCTACTTGGTGCTTTGCGTTCGGCCCGCTCGGCCTCCGCGCGCCATAGGACACCTGAGTAGTCGCCGATGGCGTTGACGATGCCTTCGGTAATCTCGTCCTGCACGGCGAACAGGTTGGCGGCTGTGAGGTCGCGATCGTAGGTCTTGGCCCAAAGGTTGGTGCCGTCCGCGGCATCAAGCAATTGCGCCGTGACCCGAAGTTGGCCTTCGAGACGCCTGACACTGCCCTCGACGACGTAAGCGGCACCAAGCTCCTCGGCGATGACGCTCACGTCGACATCCTGGCCCTTGTACTTGTTGGTCGAGTTGCGGGCGAAGACCAGGATGCTGGAGAAATTCGTCAGGCGATTGATGATGTCGTCGGTGAGGCCATCGCTGAAATACTCCTCGTCCGGGTTGCCCGAGCGATTGGCGAAGGGAAGCACGGCTATCTTGGGAGCGCTGGGGAGGGTGACGGCGAGGTCGACGTCCGGCGCCGGCTGCTCGGGCGGCTCCATCAGCCAGGCGCCGCCACCAACGAATGCGATCGCCAGCACGGCAGTGACGGCAAGCGCCCAGGATCGCTTGTATTGCGGCTTCGGCTTGGCCTGGATCGCTTGGCCACCGATGCTGTAGGCGCGCACCGGCTCGGCGACGTTCTTGACCTCGTGCTCGCCGGCGTCAGTGAATTGCATGTCACTGCGGCTGCGCAGTGTGCTCTGCACTGTGTCCGAGACGACGATGCCGCTTGGCGCTGCCAGGCCCTCAAGGCGCGCCGCCACGTTCACCCCGTCGCCATATACCGTGCCGTCGCCTTTCTCCTGGATATCACCGAGATGCACGCCGATGCGGAACAGCATGCGCCGCGCCTCGGGCACGGGCCCATTGATCTCCGCCAGCCGCGCCTGCACCGCCACAGCGGCATGCACCGCGCCTGCCGTGGTCTCGAAAACCGCCAGGACGCTGTCGCCCGCCGTATCCACGATGCGGCCCTGATTGGCTTCGACATGCTCGGAAAAGACCGCCCGCGCCATATCCAGCGCGTCGATGGTGGCCGTCTCGTCGTCTGCCATCAGCCGCGTATAGCCAACGGCATCCGCCGCCAGGATCGCCGCAACCTTCCGTGTGACAGAGTTCTCAGCCATGCCGCACTTCCCCTGCGATCAAGGATACGCGCCGTCGGTTGACGACACAACCGGGGCGAAGGGTCAGAAAATCGGCTCGGAAGGGGTGTCCGTGGTGAGGAATTCGAGCAGGTTGCCGTCGGGGTCGCGGAAGTAGACGGAGGTGCCCCAAACCCCGTCGGCGGCGGGGCGGGGGACGGGGCCTTCGATGATCTCGACGCCGCGCTCGGTCAAGAAGTCGATTGCCGTCTGGATATCCCCGTCCCAGCGGAAGCAGACATCGACGGTGCCGGCTTCCAGGCGCTCGGCGACGATGTAGGCGGGCTCGTCGAGCTTCTGCACATTGACCACGGCACCGCCGAGGCGCACGGGCATCACCTTGAGCGTGCCGGCGCGAAAGGCGGCCTCGTGCGGTGTTTCGCCGCCCAGCGTGTCGCGATAGAAGGCGATCGAGCGCTCGATATCGCTCGCCATGACGACGACGTGGTCAATGGTGCGGACGGGCATCTCAGCCGTCTTTGTCGGGTGCGTGGGGCGTGGCGTAGTTGAGGAAGCTCTCCGGCAGGGCCTCGCCCCAATAGACGCCGCCGCCGCGGCTCTCCTCATCCCAGACCACGGGTTCGAAATCCGGCGCGAAGACGAAGAAGCCGCTGGTATAGACCTCCACCCGATTGCCGCCGGGCTCGAAGGCGTAGAGGTAGAAGCCTTGCGAGTTGTTGTGCCGCGAGGGGCCGGCCTCTATCTGGATGCCGTTCTCCATGTAAAGATCGGCGGCGCGCAGCACGTCGGCGCGTTCGTCGACCCAGAGCGAGAAATGGTGCAAACGCCCGTGCAGGCCCTTTATGTCCGAGACGAAGGCGACCTCGTGATGGGTTGCCGAGGAGCTCATCCAGGCGCCGATCTCGGTGGCGCCATTGTCGTAGATGACCTGTTCGCGCAGTTGCAGGCCTAACGTATTCTGCGCGAATTCGCGATTGGCGGCGACATCCTTGCAGAGGATGGCGAGATGGTCGCTGCTGCGCACGCCGACGCCGTGGTTGGGGGTGCGCATGGGTTGGTTGCGCAGCGCCGAGCGCAGTCCCTCGGGCGCCTGGTATTTCTGCTCGTCGTAATAGACTTCCATGTCGTGGCCGTCGGGATCGCGGAAGCGGTAGCACTTGCCGTGGCCGAAATCGCCGTTCGACCAGCCGAGGCCGAGCGCCGTGGCCTCGATCGCCTCGGCGCGCCGCTCCAGGGCCTCGGGGCTGACCGTGCGCCAGGCGACGTGGCCGAGCCCGGGCGAGCCCGATTCGGTGAGCTTCAACGTGGTTGCGGCATAATCGCCATAGCCGCGCAGATAGACCGATTGGCCCTCGCCATGGACCTTCGCCATGCCGAGAATATCGCAGAAGAAGTGTTCGCTTTCGGCGGGTTTCGGCGTCAGCAGCTCAACATGCCCGAGATGGGCGACATCACGCAGAGGTTCCATGTCCAGTATCCTTATCGTGGCAAGTAGTGTTCAAGCACCGACCAGCTTTTATGTGCGGCGCCGCTCTTCATGAGAGCCTCCACTTCCAATTTGCTATGGCCCGCCTCGCGCAGCACGGCAATGGTGTCCGCGCCGGGTGCCGGTGCCGGATACAGCGTGCTGATGACGGATTTCTCCGGCCGGATCCAGGTCGGCAAGGGCACCGTCGTGCGATAGCCGCACGGGTGCGGGCCGCGGCGCAGCCTCAGCGAGCCGCTTTGCAGCCAGTTCGACACCGCATCCTCGCCGTCGTCTGTGCGCTCGGCACGGATCTCCGCCAAGGTCTTGACGGCAATGGCACTGGCGCCGGGCAGGTCGCAAAGCCGCTCCTGCAGATGCGCGAGAGTCATTTGCCGGGGGACGCCGATCCGTGCCATCAGCGTCACGCCGTCGCCGGGCCGGCAGCCGATGAAGGCCCAGCCGTCGGCGAGCTCGACCAGGCCCTGGTCGGGGCCGTCATCGCGGGCGCCCTGGCCGCTCGGCTCGGCACCCGGCTGGTGGGCGTCCGTTGCCACCATGAAGGGGAACTGCACCATCTGCGTGCCCATGGCGAGCGAGGTTCTGACATGGCTGCCGCCCCTGCCACGCTCGCGCGCGACCAGCGCCTGGGCGATGCCGAGGGCGGCGGAGAAGCCCGTGATGTAGTCGACGCAGGAGGCGATGCCGTGCAGCACGGGGCGGTCCGTCGAGCCATAGCGCACCGTGATGCCCGAGGCCGATTGCAGCACCGGATCGAAAGCGGGATCGTCCTTGTAGGCGCCACCTTCCGAGCCGCCCCAGGCGCTGATCTGGCAGGAGATGATGTCGGGGTTGATGGCGCTCAGCTGATCCTCCGCTATGCCGAGGGAGCGCGCCGAGCGATCGAGGAAATTGTGCAGCACCACATCAGCTTCGCGCACCAGCTTCGTCATCGCGTCGCGGCCGGCCTCGCTCTTCAGGTCGAGCACGATGGCGCGCTTGCCCTGATTGACGTCGATACCGAACCACACCGTTGAGAAGGGGCCGGCCAACGGAGCCGGCGGGTCGATGCGGATGACATCGGCGCCATGCTCCGCCAGCATGCGGCCCGCCGCCGGGCCGGCGATGATATTCGACAGGTCGAGCACTTTCACGCCGTGCAACATGCCGGCATTGGCGTCACCTGTGCCTGTGCCCACCCGGGCCTGCTGGCTCTGCCAGGCCGCATCTGCCGCCGTGGCCGGCGACAGATCCGGCGAACGCGTACCCGGCCCTGCGATGGAGACGAAGCGTCCCGCCTGGCGCGCACCATCGAGATCGACGGTCACGCCGGCTGCACGCAAGGTTTCGTCGGCCAGCCATTCGGCGCTGGTCTGGACCACTGTCACGGGCACATTGGCGGCGCGCAACAGCGCTTCCCATTCGGCAGCCGGCTTCGTCTTGACGGCTTCCTCGATCCAGCCGATCAGGCGTTTGCGCCATTCCGGGGTGAGGGTGGCGGCCTGAAGGAAATTGTTGCCTTGCGCCAGCTCCGAAAACGGGCTGCCGGCGACCATGCCGCGTGAGATCGCCTTGTCGAGGACGCCCACGACCTGCAGGAAGGTGCGGGTCTGATAGACGTGATCCGAGGCGCAGACGAAGATCTTGCGCCCGTCGGCGCAGTCGTAGTTGCGCAGGCCCGGCGAGACATGGCTGCCGACATAGGCCGCAAGCTGGGCCACCTGCTCGGGCGTCATCTGTGCCCGCAGCTCGCGCAATACCGGGAAGACGTCATGCAAAACGTCGTTGTCGATGGCCGGCAGATTGTAGCGTGACGGCTGGCCTTCCACCTCGGCGATAAGCAACGCCATGGCCGACATCACCGCGTCAGCCAGGGGCACCTCGATGAATTGTCCCTGGCCCGTGCGCTGGCGGTGATAGAGCGCCATGGCGGCCGACACGGCACCAAGAATGCCGCCATAGGCCGAGGCCATGGGAATGGCGGAATAGATCGGCTCGCCGCCCAGCACGGGCCCGGCCGGGCTGATATTGGTGTAGACGCCGAGTGCGGCGTCGATGGTGCCTTCCCAGGCGGCCAGGTCGCGGTTCGGATCGCCCGCCGCGAAGCCCGGCAGGGAAAGGTATATGCGCCCCTCGCCGGCAAGCGCAGAATGGTCGAGGCCAAGCTTGGCGACGGCACCGGTGCGCATGTTCTCGATCACCAGGTCTGCGTCGCCTGCCGCGGCCCGGCAGCGCGCATTGCCGGCCTCGTCCTTGAGGTCGAGAGCCCATAGCCGCTTGCCGCGGTCGAGCAGAGCATCCGCCGGTTGGCTCTCGCTGCCGGGCTTAACGATCTCAAGGACGTCGGCGCCCTGGTCGGCCAGGAGCATGCTGGCCAGCCGCCCGGCCCAGCCGCTGCCCAGATTGACGACGCGAATTCCGCCAAGCGGTGCGTCAGGCATTCTTGTTCTCCGTCACAGGCCGCGGGCGCGCGGGCACGAGCTTATGGAAGGGCGTGCCGGCGAAAGCATCCCTGTCCCCGCTCGCCGTCAGCTCGTTCGGCGGCGTGCCCGTTACCCGCTCGATGCCGGCGCTGTCAGGATAGGAGAGACCGAGCCCGTTGGGCAGTGAAATATGACCGGGCCGCATCCGCGGGGTCGACCGCCAGCGCTGTCGCGTCGTCGCGCTTGAGCCAGCCGCGCCGTCAAAGCCCGCCCGCGCAATGTGTGATAGTGAATCTAGAGATGATAGATAAGAAATAGTATATACACGTATGGCGATCTAAATAGATATGGTTCTTATCGTCTTCGATGCGGACAACTTGCCGCCCGCTCGGGTCCAGCTGGACCGCCAGGCCGCAGTTGGCATGGCACAGCATACATGGCGTCTCCAGCCACTCCGGCGCCGTTCTCCCCGACATTGGTGCCTCCGTGTCGCCTTGGTATCCCCGGGCGACGGTAGGTGATTTCCCGCGGCGTCGCCAGGCCAGGCGGGCGGCGGCACGAATTCTTGAACGCGGGACTGGTTATTGTGTCAACGACGACTAAATTGATTTATGCAACGGATGCGCGTATAATTATTGATCTTGTAGCGATGCCGAAGTTGGGGGCGGTATTGCCTTGCGGGGAGGTAGCACCAGCATGTCTGGCGGTGCGATCGGGGAAGAATTGGCGCTGGCACCGTACGGGTCGCGACCAGGAGAGAACTGTCCGGCAGTGATCTTCAGGGCCGTCCTGACCCAGGACGGCCGAATGTCTTGCGACTATGTCAGTCCTGCGGTGCGGGCGATATTCGGCGTGACGCCCGAGCAGGTCGCGGCCAATCCGTTGGCGCTCGACAATGCCGTGCCCGACGATCAGCGGCGCGAATTCGAGAGCGCGGTGCGTGAGGCGGCGCGATCCCGCGGGCATTGGTCGCTCGATTACAGAATCGTCGACAAGCGCGGCCAGGTGCGCTGGATCTGTGGCAATGCAGCGCCGCAGGCCGGTGAGAACGGTGGGACCGTCTGGGACGGCATTCTGCTCGATATCTCGGAGCGCGTGCTGGCGCAGCGCAAGGAACAGGAAAGCGAGCAGAAATTTCGGCGCATGATCGAAATGTCCAATCAGGGCATTTTGGTTCATCGCTACGACGAGATGCTGTATGCGAACCAGGTCTTGGCTGACATGCTTGGCTTCGAGGCGCCGGAGGAGATTCTTGCGCTGGAAACGGTCGAGGGCCAGTTGCCCGAGGAGGATCGGGAGAACATCCGTGCCATTGCTGCGGCCCGTCTGAGGGGCGACGCGGCACCCGGACAATACGAAATCAGAGTGCTGCGCAAGGACGGCCAGGAGATTTGGCTGGACAACCACGCCATAGCGCTCGACTGGGAAGGCGAGCGGGCCCTTATGAGTGTCTTCAGCGATATCACCGCGCGCAAGCATGCGGAAGACGATCTCAAGGCGAGTGAGGAGCGTTTCAAGAACTTTGCCGAGACGGC
>CAZKTK010000025.1:0-15338 GCA_964555535.1 uncultured Rhodospirillaceae bacterium | reverse complement strand
CAGCTCGCCGGTTGCGAAGGGCTGGATGTCGGGATAAAGCTCGGGCGCAGCCATGTCCTCAGTAAACCCGAGCCTCGCCATTCAGACAATCCCGCGACTGTTTCTTGTCCTGTGGGCCTTGTCTCTCGGCGTGCCAGCTGCGGCGGAGGTGCCGGCGGAGCTCAGTGCCGGCGAGAGCGGTATCGTGGTTGGCGTGGTCGACGGCGATACGGTGGTGCTCGACAGCGGCATCGAGGTGCGGCTCGTCGGCTTGCAGGCACCGAAGCTGGGGCTCGGGCGGCCCAATTTCGAGGACTGGCCCCTGGCTGAGGAATCGCGCCAGGAAATGCTGGACTTGTCGATGGGCGAGCGCGTCTCGCTTTTTTACGGGGGTGCCCGGCGCGACCGCTATGACCGGGCGCTGGCGCATCTCGAGCGTGCCGACGGGCTTTGGCTGCAGGAAGCGATGCTGGCCCGAGGCATGGCGCGGGTCTACAGCTTTGCCGACAATCGTGCGGTGGTACCGCGGCTATTGGCCATAGAGCGTGTGGCGCGCCGGCGCGGCCTCGGCATCTGGGCGCACCCCTATTATCGCATCCGCGGGGCGGACGAGCTTGGCCGTGATATCGGCAGCTTTCAGCTCGTCGAAGGGCGCGTGCTGAGCGCGGCCAAGGTGCGCGGCAGGCTCTATTTCAATTTCGGCGCCGACTGGCGCGAGGATTTCACGGTGAGCGTGGCGCCGCGCGACCGGCGCGCTTTCGAAGCCGCCTGGGACGGAGCCGACATTGCATCGTTTGCCGGGCAGACCGTGCGGGTTCGCGGCTGGCTGAAGTCTTTCAACGGTCCGATGATCGAAGCCACCCATCCGGAACAGATGGAGTGGTTCGAGTGATACTGGGCACGAAAGAAAACGGCCGCGGCAGGGGAACCGCGGCCGAGATCGGTCTGGGAGAGAGTGTGCGTTAGACGGTGGCCAGGGCCTTCTGCTGCGGTTCGCTGCCGAGACGGGTGACGGACGTGCTCAGCTTGCGCAGCACCTTGTGCTCGATCTGGCGCACGCGCTCCTTCGAGATGCCGAGGCGCTTGCCGAGCTCCTCGAGGGTCAGGGGGTCGTCGCGCAGACGGCGCTCGCGGATGATGATCTGCTCGCGCTCGCTGAGGTCCTGCATGGCGGTGTGCAGCCAGCGTGAGCGCGCGGCGTTGTCATGGCCTTCCTGCACGACCTCTTCCGGGTTCGGCCCGTCGTCGCACATGAAGTCCTGCCACTCGTCCTCGCTGGCGTCGCTGACCGTGGCGTTGAGGGACTGGTCGGCACCGGCAAGGCGCATCTCCATGTCCTCGACATCGGTCACGCGCACGCGCAACTCGGTGGCGATCTTGTCCTTGGCGTTGCCGCTCAGCCAGCCATCCACCTCGTCGGCGTGCTTGGCGCGCATGCGGCGCAGATTGAAGAACAGGGACTTCTGTGCCGCGGTGGTGCCGGTGCGAACGATCGACCAGTTGCGCAGAACGAAATCCTGCATGGCCGAGCGGATCCACCAGGCGGCATAGGTGGAGAAGCGGACTTCGCGTTCCGGCTCGAAACGGGCCGCCGCCTGCAACAGGCCGATATTGCCTTCCTGAACCAGGTCGCTCATCGGCAGGCCGTAATTGCGGAAACGCGAGGCCAGCTTGATGACCAGACGCCCATAGGCGTTGACCAGCTCGTGCAGTGCCTCTTCGTCCTCTTCCTCGCGCCACTTCCGGGCCAGTTCGAACTCGCGCTCGCGGCTGAGCAGCGCGGTCTTCATGGAGCGGTTGATGTAGCGGCGGTTGGCCTTCTGGGTCTGCGGAGTGTCTGAGTAAGCCATCCCTGTTCGTACCTTCCCTGTCGTACCGTACCGACTGCGACGGTATGTGTTCTTGGATCGCCAAGCTCTCCGGCAGGTCAACCCAACTCATCTTCAGTCGAGGGAAAGTTAATCACAGAGAAAAAACGGCTGTCCATAAGTTGCGTTTTGGCATTGATACAAATAATCAGCAGTTTTATTTAAGAAGTTTCGAAAAGGTCGGAAAAATTTATCGAATTTTTCATAGTATTGAAATGCCAGATAAAACAATGGGTTAGCGGCGGCAGAATCCGTGGGATTATGGCGATAGAACCGTTAAGAGCGCTACTGAGGACAAGCTCGCGCGAGTGGGGTCTTCTCACAAAACCGTGTGATGGCCAGGAATAGGCAAGTCTTGCAGGCTTCGCGCAAACTGTTCTTGCCTGTCAAAGCGATTCCATCATGGCGCATAAAGCCCTAGCCTTGCGGCCTCTGGTCAGGGACCGAGACGGGGAGGCCCAAGCTGTGAACGATACTGGTGTCAGGCAACGACTCGCCGCCATCCTTGCCGCGGATGCAGTGGGCTATACGCGCCTGATGGGGGCCGACGAGGCTTCGACCATGGCGGCCCTGGAGATCCGACGGGTGGCGTTTCATGCTCACACCACGGCTGAGGCCGGCCGTATCGTCGATACGGCCGGCGACTCGGTGTTGGCGGTCTTCGAAAGTGCGGCCGGCGCCGTGCGGGCTGCGCTGGCGATTCAAGACGACATCGCCGCTGCCAATGAGGAGCTGGCCGAGGATCGGCGCATGGCCTTCCGCATAGGCGTGCATCTCGGCGATGTCATGGAGAATGCGGACGGCACCGTCTACGGCGATGGTGTCAATGTTGCCGCGCGCCTCGAATCCCTGGCGGAGCCCGGCGGCATCGTGATTTCCGATCTTGCCCACAGTGCGGTGCGCGGGCGCGTGGATACGGACTTCGTCGATCTCGGCGAGCATGACCTGAAGAACGTCAGCGAGCCGATTCGGGCCTATCGCGCGCTCGGACTGGGCGCTGCCGAGCCAGCGGCGACGGAAGACGGCAAGCCCGCCAGCGGTGGACGGCCTGTTATTGCCGTGCTTCCCTTCGACAACCTCTCGTCCAATGGCGAAGACGACTATTTCTCGGACGGACTGACGGAAGACATCATCACCGAGCTGTCGCGCTTCACCGATATGGACGTGCTGTCGCGCAATTCGACGTTTCAATACAAGGGCAAGCCGATCAAGGCGCAAAGCGTGGGCCGCGAGCTCGGCGCCTCCTACATGCTGGAAGGCAGCGTGCGCCGCGGCGGCGACCGTGTGCGTGTTACCGCCCAGCTCATCGATACGAACCGCGGCGACCATGTCTGGGCGGAGCGCTACGACCGCAAGCTCGAGGATATCTTCGCCGTCCAGGACGAGTTGACCCAGCAGATCGCGGCGGCCATGGGGCTGACGGTGCAGGACGCGGTTCTGGAGACCAGCGTGCACAAGGCGGCGGGTGACCTCGACGCCTATGACATGGTGCTGCGGGCACGCCGCTTTGCTGCGGAGCTGACACCGGCGGTCCATGCGCGCACGCGCGATCTGCTGGAGACCGCCATTGCCCTCGATCCCGCCTATTCGCGGGCCCACGCCATGCTCGCCGACGTCTATTTGGCGGAATACCGCTACGACTTCAATCCGCGGCCCCAGCCCTTGCAGAGGGCGTTCGACGAGGCGATGCGGGCGGTGGAGCTCGACCCGCGCAACGCCTATGCGCATTTCTGGCTTGCTGCGACATATTACTTTCGCCGCCAGATAGAGCGTTTCGACGCGGAGGCCGGCCGTGCAGAACAGCTCAATCCAAACGATTTCGAAATGCTTGCCGATCTTGGGCACTATCATGTCGTGCGCGGCAATATCGAGCGCGGCATGGACTTGACGCGGCATGCCATGCGGCTCAATCCGCTACACCCGGGCTGGTATTATTTCAGCTTTGCCTTCGGCTATTTCGGCCTCGGAGATTTCGAGCAGGCATTGCTCGAAAGCGCCAAGATCGGCATGGACGATTTCTTCTGGGGCCCATTAATCCGAGCCGCGGCACTGGGCCAGCTCGGGCGCATCGAGGAGGCCAGGGCGACACTGGCACTGGCCCATGCGGCATCGCCGGGGCTGACGCCGGAAGCCATCGTCGAGCGCTGGATGTATCATGGACCCATGGCCAGCAATATTCTCGACGGTCTGGCCAAGGCAGGGGGGTGAGACCAATGGACGGTTACAGAATAGAGGGCAGCTATTACGAGGTTTGCAATTGCGAGGCTATCTGTCCCTGCCGCTCGCAGGACGGAGTCTCCAGCGGCCTCTCGACATATGGCATCTGCGATTTTCTGCTGTCCTGGAACATCACGGAGGGCGCGGCCGGTGACGTGGACCTGGGCGGGCGGCTGGTCTGCATGGCGGGCTCGTACAATGACGACGAGGACGGCAGGCCGTGGCGCGTCATCATATATGTCGACGATGGTGCAAGCGCAGAGCAGCGCGAGATCCTTGCCGACATCTACGCAGGTCGGCGCGGCGGCAATATCCTGTTCACGAAATGGATCTCGGAAGTCATCGCGGTGCGCTCGGCCCGCATCGTTCTTGACCATAACGCGGGCGCGGAGCGCATCAGGCTGGCCGACCTCGGCCACGCCGAGGTGGTCGAGACGGTGCCGTTCGATGGCGTCGTGACCTGCGCCATAACCGGACCCAAGCACCCGGGGCAGGAAAACGTGTCGTCATTCCGTTTCACCGATGACCGGTTCGATTTTGCCTATGACGAGCGGTGCGGTTTTGCCACGAAATTCGCCTATTGGCAGTAGCCTGGGCCGCCGGTCCGCTCGGCCGGCGTTGCGCCACCATGGCGCCGGCCTTGTCGCGATCCTGGGCATGGCCCTGGCGGGCTGGGCCTTCGTGATTTGGTCCTGCCTGCATATGAAGGCGCCGCTGGTGCAGGCGATGATGCCCCGGACCAGCGCCTGGACCCTGCACGAGGCGGGTATGGTCTGGCTGATGTGGGCGGTCATGATGGCAGCCATGATGCTGCCCTCCGCCGCACCCATGATCCTGGTCCATCGACGCATGTCGCTCGGCCACCAAGACCGCGGCAATGCCGAGAACGCAGTATTCATAGGCGCCTATCTGGTGGCCTGGTCTGCCTTCAGCCTAGCCGCGGCCGGTGCCCAGTGGGGCCTGCAGTCGTTGAGCATCACCTCGACCATGGTGGTCATGACCGATCCATGGCTTGCCGGCTCCGTTCTGGTGGCGGCCGGGCTCTATCAGCTGACGCCGCTCAAGGAAGCCTGTCTGGCGCACTGCCGGACGCCGATCGGGTTTCTGGCCACTGAGTGGCGCCCGGGGAACTGGGGTGCATTTCGCATGTGCCTCAAGCACGGCACGTTCTGCATTGGCTGTTGCTGGGGGCTCATGGCCGTGCTGTTCGTCTTCGGCGTGATGAGTCTGCTGGCCATCGTGCTGCTTGCCACGGCGGTGGCGGCTGAGAAGCTTCTGCCCTGGGGCAAGGCGGTGAGGTGGGCGCTGGGATCGCTGTTCGTGGTATGGGGTGCGGCATTGCCGCAACTATGATGGCAGGGGTCTCCGGCATGACCGAGGCGCGGCTGGCGGTCGTCGCGATGGCGGCAATCGCGGCTCTCCAGCTGTGGCTGGTATCCGCCCTGCCGCTGCAGATTCTGGCGCACGCCATCCAGGACGACGCCCTGTTCGCGCGCCTGGCGATCTCCCTGCTCAACGGCGACTGGCTTGGGCCCTATGATTCGCTGACCCATACCAAGGGGCCGTTCTTTCCCATGTGGCTGGCGGCGGTGGCGTGGCTCGGCCTGCCGCTGCAGGTGGCGCAGGATCTGCTCTACCTTTTTGCCGGTGCGCTGCTGCTCGCCTTCCTCTGGCCGCGGATTCGCCGGTGGTGGGTGGTTGCCGGGCTATATGCCCTCTATGCCTTCAACCCGATGCTGACAGCCGTCGAATCGCTGCGGGTCGTGCGTGAAGGAGTCTATACGCCGCTGACTGTCCTGCTTGTGGCGTTGGTCTTGTGGTGGTGGCATTGGCGCGGGCGCGGTCTGACATGGCGGGTTCTGCCGGCGCTGGCGCTCGGTGTCGTCTTCGCCGCCCTTTGGCTGACGCGGGAAGAAGGGCCGTGGCTGTTTCCGGCCCTGGCGGTGGCGGCCCTGGCTTGCGCCTTGTCTGCCGCCCCGCCGCGCCTGCTGTCACTGACGCGCGAGGCGGGGCTCACGGCGCTGGCGGCGGCGGTCGCTTGGAGCTTCAGCCACGCGGTTGCACTGATCAACGAGGCGGAATATGGCAGCGCCGTGGTGGTCGAGGCGCGCGATCCAGCTTTTCGTGCCGCCTACGGTGCCTTGTCGCGCATCGAGCACGATGCCAGGCAGCGCAATGTGGTGGTCTCCCGCGAAGCCCTGCGCCGTGCCGGTGAGCATAGCGGCGCGGTCGCGGCGCTGTTGCCATGGCTCGACGGGGGCATGGCGGATGGCTGGGCCCGGGAGAGCTGCCTGGCCTTCGGCGAGGACCCCTGCCTGGGCGATATCCACGCAGGCTGGTTCATGTGGGCCTTGTTTTCCGCCACCGAGCAGGCGGGCCATTACGGCTCGGCGACGCAATCGCGCGGCTTCTATCGACGGCTCGCCGACGAGGTCAATGCGGCTTGCGGCGATGGCCGTCTGTCGTGTCTGCCGCCGCGCGCGACCATGGTGCCGCCATTGCGGCCGGGCGCCGTGATGGCGGCCCTGAGGGGTTTCGGCGAGGGGCTGCTCAGCCTGGCGCGTTTCGACTATGCCGGGCCTAGCCCCGGGGCTGCCGAGGCAGAGAGCACCGGGCGCATCATCGATTACGGCCTCATGGCCGATCTTGTCGGCGGGCCGGTGTTCGAGCGCCGCCGCCATATCTGGCTGCGCGGCACCATCCAGACCGCAGGCCCTGTCGTGGCGCATATCGGCGTGGAGCGTCCCGACACGGTTCTCAGCTACAGCGCCGAACTGGTCGACCGCCGCCGCTATGACGACGGCACGGAGGAGGTCAAGTTCGACCTCAACACCGACTGCGCCTTCCCCGACTGCACCCTGGTGGTGAGTGACCGCCATGGTCCTCTGGCGCGGCTTGCTTTCGACCGCATCGGCGAGCGAGTGGACAGCGGGCCGGTTCGTTTTCTCTTTGCCGACATCATCGACAGCCGCGACCGCCGGGCACCGTCCGACAGGCGCGCGGACGTCGTCTATGGCATCGTCGCTCAGCTGATGCCCCTTTGGCGCATGATCGGCCCGGTGCTCACCTTTGTCGCCTGTGCCGCCATGGTTTACGCCCTGGCCGTCTCTGTCCGTCGGCGACGCCTGGACGGCCCGACCCTTGCCGCGCTCGTCGCGCTTGTCGGCGCGGTCAGCCGGGCTGCCTTCCTCGCCTATGTCGACGCGGTGGCGTTGCCGGCGCTGAAAGGCCTCTACATGTCGCCCGGGGTGGCGTTATGGATACTGTTTCTCGGACTGGCGCCGGTGGCAGCGGTATGCGCCTGGCGCTCTCGGCAGCAAGAGGGTGATGAGGCATGACAGACAACGGCGAGCGCTTGCCGCTGCCGCCGGGTGCCCAGGCGCCGGCATTCTCCCTTGCCGCGGTGAGCCGGGAGGGGAACGTCTCTCTCAATGACTACACCGGCCGCTGTGCTCTGCTGCTGGGCTTGTTCCGGGGTGTCTATTGCCCGTTTTGCCGCCGCCAGTTGGCAATTTTCGGCGATGCGGCGGCGTGCATCGCGCCCATGAAGGTGGAAGCCCTGGCGGTGATCTCGACGCCGCCCGCGCGCGCTCGCGCCTATTTCCGGCACCGCCCTGCTGGCATGCTCGTCGCCAGTGATTCCGAGCTGGTGACCCACCGAGCCTATGGCGTTCCGCACCCGCAACGAACGATGGAGCAGACCAATTGGCCGGCGACCCTCAATTCCGCCGATGTCACCGCGGAGCGCGCCGATCATGCCTGGCCGGATGTGTCCGGGCCGACCAGCCTGGTGGCTGCTTCTGACCGCCTCGACGAGGCAGATGGTTTTGTGAAAAGCGAAGCGGATCTGCGCGAGGAACAGGCCACCTGGCGGCAGCTGGCGGGGCTGTTCCTGATCGATACGAGCGGGATCGTCCGTTGGAGCGATTTCGAGGCGGCCCGGAATTCTGTCTCATCTTCGCTCCCTCAATGGGCTGCGATGAGCCAGAATTCCTCCCTTAGCAATTTAAGGCAAGATGTCCCGCGATTGCTGACGGGGGACATATTCAACGAGCCGAATGCGCCCTCCCGCCCTGTCATTGCCGTGCTATCGTTCGACAATCTTTCGGGCGATCCAGAGCAGGACTATTTCGCTGACGGCATCACCGAGGACATCATCACGCGGCTGGCGCAGTATCCAGACATTCTCGTCCTCGGGCGCAACACCACCTTCCAGTTCAAGGGCCAGGCCGTCGACATCCCGACCATCGCCGAGAAGCTCGGCGCCGACTACGTCGTCGAAGGCAGCATCCGCCGCGGCGGCGATACGGTGCGGGTGACGGCGCAGTTGCTGGGTGGCGAGAGCTGGGGACACATCTGGGCCGAGACCTATGACCGGGCGCTCGACGCGGCGAAGATATTCGCGGTTCAAGACGAAATCACGGAAAGAGTAGCAGGCCAGATTGGCGACGTGCACGGTGCGATATCGCGTGCTCAATCCGAGCAAAGCGAACGGCGGGCGCCGAAGTATTTTTCTTCCTACGACTGTATTTTGCGGGCTCATGAATTTGTCCGGCAGGTCAGCCCGGATACCCACCGTGTCGCCAGGGACTGCCTCGAAGGCGTCATTGAGGCAGAGCCAGATTACGCGGAGGCATTAGCCTATCTTGGCAACCTCTACCTTCTTGAGATCGCCGTTGGGCTCAATACCCTGCCGAACTCTTCGCTCGAGAGAGCGCTTTCGATGCTGGAAAGGGCCGTGTTCCAGAATCCGGAAAGCGGCATTGCCCACGTCCTATACGCGCAGGCGCTATACTTAACCAATAACCCGCAACGTGCCATTCGCGAGGCGGAGGAAGCGCTGCGCCTGGAGCCGAACAATTCGGATGTCATCGGCTGGGCCGGCGAAGTGCTCTCGAATACCGGGGCCTACCAGCGGACCGTCGAGATCATGGAAAGGCTCGCGGTCCTCAACCCGAAATACCCCGGTTGGATGAACTGGAACATGGCCAAGGTACACATGGCGCGCGGCGAATATGGCGAGGCAATCTCCCGCCTCGAGATGGCGCAGATGAATTGGTACTTCCTGACCCACGTGTTTCTCGCTGCCGCCCACTGCGCCCGCGATGACCTTGAACGCGGGGAGGCCGCCATGAGCGCCGCCCTGTCAGCATACCCGGGGCTCCATGATTCCTACTGGCGAGAGATGTATTTCTGGCAGAAGGGAGAGGGTACACGTCCGCTCGTCGATGCCGTCGCCAATGGCCTCACCGCCTGCGGCTGGGAAGTCCCGCCTGATCCCGGCCCGGAAGCGTTCGCGCAATAACCCGCCCCCAGCCCCGCATCCGCCGCATTTGTCGCCGCGGCCGTCTTCGGCTACACCCGTTGGCGGCGATTCTGGCGCGGGAAGGGGATGGCGATGGCGATCGATGCGGAGAAACTGCTGAGCTGGCCGTTCGAAGCGGTCGAGCAACGCTATACAGCGAGGGATACCATTCTCTATGCCCTCGGGCTCGGTCTCGGGGCCGATCCGCTGGACGAGCGCGAGCTCGACTTCCTCTTCGAGGAGGCGGACTTCAAGGCCCTGCCGACCATGGCGGTGGTGCTCGCCGGGCCGGGCTTCTGGGTGCGCGATCCAGACAGCGGCGTCGACTGGGTGCGGGTCCTCCACGGCGAGCAGGGCCTGCGCATCCACAAGCCCCTGCCGCCCGAGGCCACGGTGGTCTCGACCACCAAGGTCACCGGCATCGTCGACAAGGGCGCGGACAAGGGCGCGCTGATCTATTCCGAGCGCACATTGTGCGACAAGGCGACCGGCGAGGCCCTGGCGACGCTCACCTCCACCACCTTCGCGCGCGGCGATGGCGGCCTCGGCGGCGCGTCCGGCCCGGTCAAGCCCGTGCACGCGCTGCCCGAGCGCGCGCCCGATGATATCTGCGACCTCGCAACCTCCCCCCGCGCGGCGTTGATCTACCGGCTTTCCGGCGATCCAAATCCGCTGCATGTGAGCCCCGCCGTCGCGCGCGCGGCGAACTTCGAAAAGCCCATCCTGCACGGGCTCTGCACCCTCGGCGTCGCCGGGCATGCCATCCTGCGCACCCAATGCGACTACGACGTCAGCCGCTTCCGCTCGCTCGACCTGCGCTTTCCCGCCCCTGTCTATCCCGGCGAGACCATCCGCACCGAGATGTGGCGCGACGGCGAGGTCGTCTCCTTCCGTGCGAAGGTGCTAGAACGGGACGTGGTAGTTCTGAACAACGGCCGGGCGGAGGTGGCGTGAGCATGACCGAGACGAGACAGGGGCCCCTGGCGGGGCTGCGCGTGGTGGAGTTCGCAGGGATAGGCCCAGGGCCGTTCTGCGCCATGATGCTGTCGGACATGGGGGCGGAGGTGCTGCGCATCGACCGCAAGGGCGCAAAGGGGCGCAGCGAGCCGAAGTTCGAGATTTTGAATCGTGGCCGCCGCTCGGTGGCGCTCGACCTGAAGTCAGAGGCGGGCGTCGCCGCGGCGCTCAAGCTGATCGAAGGCGCGGATGCGCTGATCGAGGGCTTCCGCCCCGGCGTCATGGAGCGCCTCGGCCTCGGTCCGGATGTGGCGCTCGCCCGCAACCCGAAGCTGGTCTACGGGCGCATGACCGGCTGGGGCCAGGACGGCCCCTTGCGCGATGCCGCCGGGCACGACATCAACTACGTGGCGCTGTCGGGCGCGCTCAGCGCCATCGGCACCAAGGCGGGCGGGCCGGTGCCGCCGCTCAATCTTGTCGGCGATTTCGGCGGCGGCGGCATGTATCTCGCCTTCGGCCTCGTTTGCGGCCTGCTCGAAGCCCGCGCCTCCGGTGAGGGCCAGGTGGTGGACGCGGCCATGACCGACGGCGCCTCGTCGCTGATGGCCATCATCTACGGCCTGCGCGGCTGGGACTTCTGGCAGGAGGGCCGAGAGAGCAACTGGCTCGACGGCGGCGCGCCATACTACAACACCTATGAATGCGCCGACGGCGAGTGGATCTGCATCGGCTCGCTCGAGCCCCAGTTCTATGCCCTGCTGAGGGAGAAGACCGGCATCGCCGACGATGCCTGGTTCGACGACCAGATGCAGCGCGGCGAATGGCCGGCGCAGAAGACGCGCATGGCCGAGATCTTCAAGACCAAGAGCCGCGCCGAATGGTGCGAAATCATGGAGGGCACGGATGTCTGCTTCGCGCCCGTATTGTCCATGGCCGAGGCGGTGGAGCATCCCCACAATGTCGCCCGCGGCACCTTTGTGGAGATCGACGGTGTGCCCCAGCCGGCACCGGCACCGCGGTTTTCGCGCACGCCCGCGGCCACGCCGACGCCGCCGGTCACCCCCGGCCATGATACTGCCGAAGCTCTCAAGGACTGGGGTTTCAGCGACGACGAGATTGCGAGCCTGTAGGAGAGAGACGTGAACGAACGCGTGATACCCAAGCCGACGCCCGAGACGCAGCATTACTGGGACGGCACCAGGGATGGCGAGCTGCGCTTGCAAGCATGCGACGCGTGCCAAAGCACCTATTTCCCGCCGCGCCCGTTCTGCCCCGAATGCGGCTCGCGCGAGGTTTCCGTGGTCAAGGCCTCGGGCCGCGCCACCTTGCACAGCTATGTGATCAACCATCTGCCCTCGCCGGGCTTCGAGCCGCCCTTCGCCATCGCGGTGGTCGAGCTCGAGGAGGGCCCGCGGCTGATGTCCAACATCGTCGACTGCGAACAGACGCCGGAAGCCCTGCAGCTCGACATGCCCCTCGAGGTCACCTTCGAGGTGCTCACGGACGAGATCACCCTGCCGCAGTTCAGGCCCGTCACATGAAGCAGAATTCCGTTGCCATCGTCGGCGCCGCGGAGACCACGCGGCTCGGCAAGATCCCCGACATGTCGCAGATCCAGCTGCACGCGGACGCGGCGCTCAACGCGCTCGCCGATGCCGGGCTCACCATCAAGAACATCGACGGCGTTGCGACGGCCGGGCACAATGCCACCGAGGTCGCGCACTATCTCGGCATCACGCCGACCTGGGTCGACGGCACGTCTGTCGGCGGCTGCTCCTTCATGCTGCATGTGCGCCATGCGGCGGCGGCGATCAACGAGGGGCTCTGCTCGACGGTGCTCATCACTCACGGCGAGAGTGGGCGCCACTGGGTGGGCCGCTCCGGTGCCTCGATCTTCCCCTCCCAGTTCCAGATGCAGTTCGAGCAGCCTTACGGCGTCACCCGCCCGCCGACCATGTTCACCATTCCGGTGCTGCGCTACATGAAAGACTACGGCGTGACGGAGGAGCAGATCGCCTCCGTTTCCGTGGTGCAGCGGGAATGGGCGGGCTTCCATCCGCGCGCGAGCTTTCGCGATCCGATCACGGTCGACGACGTGCTCGATTCGAAGATGATCTGCTATCCCTTCCGCCTGCTCATGTGCTGCCTGGTGACCGACGGCGGCGGCGCGCTGATCCTGACAAAGGCGGACCGCGCCAAGGATTTCCCCACCAAGCCCGTCACCATCCTCGGCACGGGCGAGAGCGTGGAAACGCCCCTGATCAGCCAGATGAAAGATTTCAAGAGTTCGAGCGCCTTTCGCGTCTCCGGCGAGAAGGCCTTTGCGGAGGCCGGCATCTCCCACAGCGACGTGGATCACCTGATGATCTACGACGCCTTCGCCCATCTGCCGCTATACGGGCTGGAGGATCTCGGCTTCGTGCGTCCCGGCGAGGCGGCGGCCTTCATCGAAGGGCGCAACACCGCGCCCGGCGGCTCACTGCCGCTGAATACCAATGGCGGCGGCTTGAGCTACATGCACTCCGGCATGTACGGCATGTACGCGCTGCAGGAAGGCGTACGCCAGATGCGCGGCATCTCGCCGGCCCAGGTCGAGGGTGCGGAGATCTCGGTCGTGCACGGCGTCGGCGGCATGTTCGGCGCCAGCGGCACGGTTATCCTCACCAACGCCGCTTGACGGAGCTGCGCCAAGGGCAACCATCGACTCTTGGCGCTCTTAGCGCGTCTCCAAATTCATCCTGACTAATGCAGCTTGAGCTTCGGCCGTGCGACGCGGTTGACGTGGCCGACTAGGATCATCAGCAGGCCGCGCAGCCAGCCGTGAATGGCGATCAGGTGCATGCGGTAGAGCGATATGTAGACCAGCCGTGCGAGCCGCCCCTCAATCGCCATGCGGCCGCCCACCAAGTTGCCCATCAGGCTGCCGACGGTCGAAAAGCGGCTGAGGGAGACGAGGGAGCCGCGATCCTTGTAGACAAAGGGCTGTAGCGGCTCGTCCGCCATGGCGTGCTTGAGGTTCCGGAATACGGTGGCCGCCATCTGGTGAGCGGCCTGCGCGCGCGGTGGCACCGGACGCTCCTTGCCTGGCTGCGGGCAGGCGCAGCAATCGCCGATGGCGAAAATGCGGTCGTCCCGGGTGGTCTGCAAGGTCTCGCGAACCACGAACTGGTTGGCGCGGTTGCTCTCGAGCCCGCCCATCTCGCGCAAGCTATCGGCGCCTCTTACGCCCGCGGCCCAGACCTTCAGGTCCGCCGGGATCACCTCGCCCGCTTCGGTACGCACACCGTCCTCCGTCACCTCGGAGACCGGCATGCCGGTCAGCACGCGGGTGCCGAGGTTCTCCAGCTCTTGATGGGCGGCCTCGGCAAGGTCTTCGGGCAGGGCGGCCAGAATGCGCGGCCCGGCCTCGATCAGGGTCACGTCGAGCCGGCTTTCGTCGAACACCTCGAGGCCGTAATAGCGCAGGCCCGCGGCGGCGTTATAAAGCTCAGCCGCCAGCTCCACCCCAGTCGCCCCGGCGCCGACCACGGCAACCGAGACGCGGGCATCGGCCTCGGCATCCGCGATCATACTGCGCGAGACCCGGAGACAATGGTCGAGCAGCTTCTGGCGGAAGCGGTCGGCCTGGCGGCGGTCGTCGAGAAAGATGCAGTGCTCGCGCACGCCTGGCGTTCCGAAATCGTTCGTAATAGAACCGACGGCAAGCACCAGATAGTCGTAACGAAGCTGATGCCGGCCGATGATCTCCTTTCCGTCCTCGTCGAGCACCGGTGCGATGGTGACCTTGCGCGCCTCGCGATCTATCCCTTCCAGGCTGCCGTAGAAGAAGCGGTAGCCCCAGCGGTGGGCGTGGCCGCGATAGCCCACCTCATCGAGATTGGCATCGAGCGCTCCGGCGGCCACTTCGTGCAGCAATGGTTTCCAGATGTGGGTGCGGTTGCGCTCGACCAGGATGATGTCGAACTTTTCATTGCCGAAGGTCTTGCCGAGCCGGGTCACCAGCTCAAGCCCGCCGGCCCCGCCGCCGACCACGACGATCTGGGTCTTCTTGGTCATGTCAGTGTCCTGGAGAAATCTTTGAGCGATGTGGTTGCCGACGCCCGTGTAGCGAACGTCACAGCGAACCCCATCCATATCACGCATATGGTGCCCGCAAACAGGCGCGCGCGCGGTTGTGTTGTCTGCCATGACGCCGACGGTGGGACTCATCCGGCCCATGAAGTGCTACACTTGCGTTGCGTTGATGTCCGCGTTCACCGGATGGAACGATGTTGCCGAGGAAAGTGCCGACCATGGAGCCCACCAGCAGTGACAGCGCGGAAGCCGGCTTGCGCAAGGTTGAGAAGCGGCAGCACCGCCGCTCCATGATCCTCGCCGAGGCCGAGATCAAGGCCGGTGGGGCCGTGTATCACGGTCAGGTTCTCAACATCTCGGCAGGAGGCGCGTTGTTCCGAATTGCCAAGCCATTCGCCATCGATGGCGGCGAGCCTTTGCACGCAGCGTTGATCCGCAGCCATGCGGAGAATCACGGCGTCGCCTTCGTCGAGGATCCGGCGCGCGTCGATCGGGTCATAGATGGGCTGCGCGGCATCGATAAGGGCGCCAGGGATCATCGCGTGCACCCGCGCGTGGTGGTGTCCTATCCGGCCGCCTTCAGCCATCAGGGCCAAGTCGTGGAGTGCTCGGTGCTCAACCTGTCACTCGGCGGTGCCTTCGTGAAATGCGAGCTGGCGCTGCCCAAAGATACCGAGCTTGATCTCGAGATCGTTCGTTTCGGCACCTTCCGCGCACGCGTGGCCCGCAGCGCCGATGGCGGCATGGGCTGTTTGTTCCGCGTCGGGACCGAGGAGGTCGTCGATCGCCTCGGCGATGTATTGCCGCTGCCGGTATAGCGGCGCCCCTATTCCTTGGGGATGAAATCCCCGGCCACGTCCTGGGTCAGGAAGATAACGCAATCCTCGTCACCGACGCAGGCGTCGCCGTGCATCTCTCCGCCAGGCTGGAAGACGTAG
>CAZKTK010000024.1:0-15395 GCA_964555535.1 uncultured Rhodospirillaceae bacterium | reverse complement strand
GCTGCCGAAGCTGCCGCCGACATCCGGTATGACGATACGAAAGTCCCCTTCCAGGCGGTCAAACACCGCTGCCATGGCGGCCCGTACCCGATGGGGCATCTGGGTGCCGGTGGTGAGCGTGAAGCGGTCGGTGGCGGCGTCATAAGCGCCCACGGCGGCGCGGGGCTCGATGAAATTGGTGATCACCCGGTTGTTGATCAGGTCGAGCTCGACAATGTGGTCGGCCTTGGCGAAGGCCGCCTCGGTGGCCGCTCTGTTGCCCTCGGCCCAGCGGAAGCAGACATTGTCGGGCGCTTGCGGCCAAAGCACCGGCGCGCCGGCTGCCCGCGCTTCGCCGGGCGTGACCACGGCGGGGAGGGGTCGATACGCGACCTCGATCAGCTCGGCTGCATCGCGGGCCTGGGCAGGGCTCTCCGCCACCACCATGGCCACCCGGTCGCCGACAAATCGCACCCGCTCTGCCTGCAACAAGGGGTGCGGCGGCGTGAACGGGGTACGGCCCTCGCAGTCGGGCGGCACGAAAAGGCTGGTAATTCCGCCGAGCCCTGCCACCGCGATCTCCTCGCTGGTGCAGACCAGCAGAACACCGGGCGCCTCTCGTGCCGCGGTCGTGTCGACGCTGACGATATCCGCATGGCCATGGGGCGAGCGCAGGAAGACCGCGTGGGCGACGCCCGGAAAGGCAAGATTGTCGACGAAGGTTCCCCGCCCCTGCAAGAAGCGCCGGTCCTCGACGCGCGGGGCCGATTGGCCTATGCCGAACCCGGTCATGCTGGTGTACGCCCTGCGTGTCAGCCTTGCTGCAGGTTGGCGCTGCGCTCCGGAATGCCCGTCTCGCGCCGGCATATCTCGGCTAGGCGTGCAACGCCTTCCTTGATGCTTTCGATGGTCGGGTTGCCGAAACAGAGGCGAATGCGGTGACGGCCGGTCTCCGGATCGGCCGACCAGTCGGCGCCGGGATTGACCGCCACGCCCTCTTCGAGGGCTGCGGCTGCAAGTTTCGTGGTGTCGACGGCCTCGGGCAAAGTCACCCAGATGAAAATGCCGCCGCGCGGCACCTCGAATTCTGCCCTCACGCCGAAATGCGCTTCCAGTGCTTCCACCATGGCATCGCACTTGGCTTTCAGGGTTTGGCGCAGATCGACCAGATGTGTCTCGAAATGCTCGGCCGCATAGTCAGCGATGGCAAGCTGGTCGATGGCGCCAGTGCCGCCGTCGGCCTTGGCGGGGATCACGCGGCTCAACAGCGGCCAGTCGGCAACCAGATAGCCGAGGCGCAGAGCCGGTGCCAGCGATTTGGAGAACGAGCCGCAATACATCACGCGCCCGCTGTCATCGAGTGCGCGGATCGCCGGCGGCCGGCGCTCGCCCCACATCAGGTCCGCATAGCAGTCGTCCTCGAAGATCGGCACATCGTATTTGGCGGCAAGACCGAGAATCTCGTGGCGCCGCTCGACACTCATCACTGTGCCCGTCGGGTTCTGCACGGTGGGGATGGTGTAGATATATTTCGGCCGCACACCGCGGCTCTTCATGGCGGCAAGGGCGCGCTCGAGCTCGTCGGCGCGCATGCCGTCCTCGTCCACCTCGACGCCGACCCAGTCGGCACCCCGCGAACGCAGCCGCGACAGCGCCCCGGCATAGGTCGAAGCCTCGACGATCGCCGTATCCCCCGGCTCGATCATCACCGCGTTCACCAGGTCGATAGCCTGCAAAGAGCCTGAGGTGACGAGAATTTCGTCCGCCTCGCAGGTCATGGCGGTGTTCTTGCGCAGTATCCGCGCGATGACCTCGCGCAGGGGCAGATAGCCTTGTGGTCCCTGGCCCATATTGTAGGTGGCAAGGATATGACCGTCGCGGGCCAGGGCCCGGCTTGCCGCTTGTGCCAGATGCTCGGCGGGAATGCCTGCGGCATCGTTGTGGCCACCAATGAAATTATAGGCTGGATAGCCGGCCCAAGGAGCAACGGCGGCGGGCGAATCCTTGCGAAACTCAAATGTCATGGAGGGGTCCTATGATTAGGCTTGGATATGGAGCTCGGTTTCGCCCAAGCCCTCGATGGCATAGCGGACGTGGTCGCCGGCTTCGGGAAAGCGGGTCTTGAGCGCACTACCGGTCATGACGATCTCGCCCTTGGCCAGTTGCCGGCCGCCAGCGGCGAGATGGTTGGCGACCCAAGCCAGGCCGGCAAAGGGGTGTTCCATCGAGGCACCCGTCACATCCCGGTCTATCACCTCGCCGTTCCAGTGCAGCGTGACCGGCAATGAAGAAAGGTCCAGGTTCTGCCAGTCCGTCACCCAGGGGCCGTGCACGGCGCCGTAGCACCAGCAACGGTCGGCGGTGATGGATTCCGCATCGAGATCGCCATAGTCCGCATTACGGTCCTCGATGATCTCATAGGCCGGCGCGCAGGCCTCGACGAAATCGGCGATGCTGTCGCGGTCGTAAGGCGCGCCCGAGGCCGGCACATCTGCCGCCATCTTCACGATCACTTCGAATTCGAGCCCGAGGTGGGAGAAGTCTCCGAGGCTGAGCGTGGCAGGAGAGGCGCGCACCTCGTCGCGGAATACAGCGCCATAGGCCGGCACGTCGACGCCGCAAAGCTCCTGCACTGCCTTTGAGGTCAGCGCGATTTTGTGCCCGCCGAGCGGCCCGGCGCCGCCTTCGCTCTGCCACAGCGCATAGACCCGCGACTGGATGAGATAGGTCGCGTCCAGCGAGCCGGGCGCGTCGGCGCCAAGCAAGCGCTGGAATGGGGTACGTTGCCGGCCGGCTTCGAACAGCGCGCGGGCGATGCGTTCGATGTCTGCGTTTTCCATGCCCCCGGTATAGCCGAGCGCAGAGCTGCAATCTACTGCTCGGGCGCCAGGTCGCGGGCCACGCGGAAACCTGTTGCGGCGGTTCGCCGGGTTGGCGGGGCGCTGCCGCGCGCGGCGGCGCGAAGCAGCTTTGGCTCGCTGCTCCAGGCGCCGCCCCGCATGACGCGCTGCCAGCAGTCGGCAGGGACCCAGGCGCTGCCGTCGGCCGGCACATCGAGATAGTCCGGCTCGTGGCAGTCCTCCACCCATTCCCAGACATTGCCCAGCATGTCGTGCAGGCCGAAGGCGTTGGCGGCGTAGGTGCCGCCCGCTGCGGTGAGCAGGTTGCCGTCGTTGCAGGGTGCCGTGACCCAGCCGGCATAGGTGGCGAGCGCGGTGGCATCCGCGGCGTTGGCGAAGCCGCACTGGTCGGCATGGTTTCCATCGTCGCCCCAATAGCGGCGGGTCTCCGTTCCGGCCCGCGCGGCGTATTCCCACTCGGCCTCGCTCAACAGGCGATAGGGCCGACCGGTGGTCTCGGCGAGCCACTCAGCATAGGCGCGCGCTTCGCGCCAGCTCAGGCAGACCGCCGGCGCCGCTTCTGCTTGATCGAAGCCGGGATGGCGCCAATCCGCCACCAGCGAGAATTCCCAGTCGCCGTCCTGTGGCACGTGGCAGCCGCCGACGGAGGCATGTCCCGTCGCCACGGCGAACCTGTCGAATTCGCCATGGGTGATCTCGGTGCGCGAGACCGCGAACGGCCGCGCGATGGTCACCAGGCGCTGCGGCGTCTCGTCGAGAAACCAATCCGCGTGGCCGAGTTCGTGGTCGGCGACGGCACTGAGCGCTGCCTCGCTGCTGCCCATCAAAAAGCTGCCCGCGGGCAGGGCGATCATTTCGGGGCAGGCCTCGCAGTCCCGAAACGACTCAGCGAGCGCCGGCATTGCGCCCGCGACCGTCAGGGTAACCGTCGCCAGAACGGCGACCGTCCGCGCCTTGTCTCTCATGCTCCACCGTCACGTCTTTGCGCAACAGTATACGCCATTGCTGGCGGGATCGGTGATGGCAACGTAGCCTTGTAGCATATCGTGTAACGGGTATCCTGCGGTGAAAGGGCGCGTGGTGTGGAGGCCAACCGCGGGGGGCACGGCATGGCCGGACCTGAAGTCAGGCAAAGACTGGCGGCGATCCTGGCGGCGGATGCTGTCGGCTATTCGCGCCTGATGGGCGACGACGAGCGCGCCACCATCGACACCATCAATCAGTGTCGGGCGATATTCCGCGAGGAGATCGAGGGCCATGGCGGGCGCGTGGTCGACATGGCGGGCGACAGTGTGCTGGCGGTCTTCGATACGGCGATCGGCGCCTCGACGGCGGGCCTCGCTGCTCAAGAGCGCCTCGGTGAGCTCAATGCGCCGCTGCCGGAAGGCCGCCGCATGGCGTTCCGTGTGGGCCTCAATACCGGCGACATCCACGAGCAGGACGACGGCACGGTCTATGGCGACGGCGTCAATGTGGCGGCGCGCCTCGAAGCGCTCGCTGCGCCCGGTGGTATCTGCGTCTCGGGCAAGGTGCGCGACGAGCTGCGCGGCAAGTTGGAGGTTGGCTTCGGCGATCTCGGAGAGCACCAGGTCAAGAACATCGCCGAGCCCGTGCGAGCCTATCGCATCGTCGCCGACGGCATCGACAGTCCGATGGCAGGAAACCGCATGCGCCTGGTTGTGGCCGTCGCGGCTGTCGCGTTGGTCGCCGCGGCGGGTGTCGGTGCGTGGTTGCTGACGCAAGGCGAAAACGAGACCGCGGCCGTCGATCCGGTCCTGGCCATCCCCGACGGGCCGGCCATCGCGGTGCTGCCCTTCGTCAACGAGAGCGGCGATGCGGAACAGGACTATTTCGCCACAGGCATCACCGAGGATCTGATCGTGCGTCTGTCGCGCTTCGATCAATATCTGGTTATTGCCCGTAATTCGACCGCCCACTATGCCGGGCAGACCGTGGACGTGCGCCAGATCGGCCAGGACCTCGGCGCCCGTTACGTGGTCGAGGGCAGCGTGCGGCGCACCGCCGAAACGTTGCGCGTCTCGGCCCGGTTACACGACACGAACGATGGCACGAACTTGTGGGCGGAGTCCTATGATCGTGACCTCAATGTCGCCAATCTCTTCGAGATACAGGGCGATATCACGGACAGGATTGCCGCAACCATCGCCGACAGTTGGGGCATCATCGAGCGCGAAGGCATTCAGGCCAGCTACAGCATGCCTCCGGATAGCCTCGGTGCCTATGATTGCTTCCTGCGATTGTCAGCGTATTACGACGCCGTCAGCGAGGCCGACCACTTGGCGGTACGGAACTGCGCAAGACGCGCAGTGGAAGACGAGCCGGGCTATGCCCTGGCATGGACAACTCTGGCCTATACCGCCATGGACGAGCATCGCTACGGCTATAACACTGAGCCCGACGCCATTCAGCGATCGATCTCGGCCTTTCGCCGCGCAATTCAGATAAATGCGAATGACCAGCTTGCCCGTGAAGGGATGGCTCAGGCGTATTTCGCATCTGGTGATGTTGACGCATTTCTGGCCGAAGCGGAAACGGCAATCGCGCTTAACCCAAACCATGCAACGACATTGGGCGCCATGGCCAACCTCATGATCTTTTCCGACAGATTGGACCGTGGAATCGCCTTGATGAACAAGTCCATCGCGCTCAATCCGCGCTTTCCCAATTGGATCTACTTCGGCCTGAGCTTCTATCACTATCGCAAGGGCGACTATGAGAGTGCGCTAGAAGCCGGCCTCAAGATCGAGTGGCTGGCCTTTCACTGGACATATCTCTATCGCGCCGCCGCCTACGGTCAGCTCGGACGGATAGAGGAGGCGGAAGCGGCTGCGGCCAAGTTGCTCGAGATCTATCCTGACTATGCGGACAAGGCCTGGGAGGATTTCCAGATCCACAACATCACCGACGAGGCCCTGGCGCATTTCGCCGAAGGCCTGAGCAAGGCCGGGTTGGACATCCGCACGACCCCGCCCGAGCCGACGAACTGAGCGAGATGGCCATCGCCCACGGCACCGATCCTGTCTCCGCAATTGCCGAGAGCGAGGCCACGGGGGAGGTGGCGGCGATCTTCGCCGACATTCGTGCGACCATGGACATTCCCATGTTGACCTCGATCTGGCGCACGCTCGTCGCCGTCGAGGGCGGCCTGCCGGCAGCCTGGCAGGCGACGAAGCCGCTTTATCTGACGGGCCAACCGGCCGCCGCGCTGGCCCGCGTCATCAACGCCGCCGACCTGCCGACCCCCGCACCCCTGGTGCCGGGTCAACTCGCCGCCGCCGGGGTGCCGCCGGAGGAGCTTGCCGCCGTGCGCGCCATCGTCGCCGCCTATAACCGCTCCAACGGCATGAACATGATTGCTTTGACAGCGTTATTGGTTGAGCGGGACGCACCGGTATCGACCGGTCCGGTCCCTTCGCCGCCGCCATGGCCCGAGCTGCGGCCCTTGCTGGCGGCGAACGAGATCGACCCGGACTGCTGGGATTTGTTGTGCGAGATCAACACCTTCGGCGGCGGCGAGGGCGGCCTCGCCACCTTGTGGCGCCATCTCGCCCATTGGCCGGGGCTGCTGGCCCTGATCCACGCCGCCTTCTCGCCCTTGCAGCAAAGCGGCGCCTTGGCCGAGGCGATGCAGCAGGTGCATGATCTCGGGCGGACCGAGGCGGCGCAGCTCGCTCACCTCTGTCCCGATCCGCTGGAACTGCCGGATGGGGCGCGGCGCATGATCTCGGACTACGTGGCTGCGCCGACCGTGGTCGCGCGCATGGTCACTCTCGGCCACATCCTCGGCCGCTGGCTGGAGCCTACGCCTCGCCCCTGATCAGGTCTGCGGCCTTCTCGCCAACCATGATGGCGGGCGCATTGGTGTTGCCCGACGGCATGGTGGGGAAGATCGAGGCATCGGCGACGCGCAGGCCCTCGATGCCGTAGACCTTGAGGCGCTCGTCGACCACCGCGTCCGGGCCCATGCGGCAGGTACCCATGGGGTGGTAGGAAGTCTCGGAATTGTTGCGGATCCACGTCTCGATGGCGTCGTCGCTGTCGACCTCCGCGCCCGGCGAGATCTCTGGCCCGCGGAAGCCGTCCATCGGCGCGGCGGCGACGATGCGGCGCGCCATCCTGACGGTGGCAATCGTGGTGTCGCGGTCGATGGGATCGGCGAGGAAGTTGAAGCGGATGGCCGGATGGGCACTCGGATCGCCGGAACGGATGTGCACCGAGCCGAGACTTTCCGGGCGCAGTTGATAGCTGGCGATGGTCATGCCGGCGAAGCTGTGCAGCTTGCGCTTTTTCGGGTTCTTCACGGCATAGGGCACCAGGTGCATCTGTACGTCCGGCGTCGCCAGCTCGGGCCGTGTCTTGACGAAGGCGAGCTGCGCCGCCGACGGCAGGCTGAGAAAGCCGCCGCCGGTGGCGGCATATTTGAGCGCCTGGGTCACCAGGCCGAAACCGCGCACGCGCTCGTTATAGGAGACGCCGGGTCGGCTGATGCGCCATTGCACTCGTGCCATCATGTGGTCGCGGAAGTATTCACCCACCGCCGGCAGCGCGTGGCGCACCTCGATGCCGTGGGACTGCAGGAGCTCGGGCTGGCCGATGCCGGAAAGCTCCAGGAGCTGCGGCGAGGCGATGGCGCCGGCGCTGAGCACAACCTCGCGCGCGGCCTTGGTCTCGATGCGCCGGCCCCCGCGTCGATAGGCGACACCGGTACAGCGCTTGCCGTCGAGCAGGAGCTGCTCGGTCTGCGCCTCGGTGACGATGTTGAGATTGGCCCGTTTGGCCGCCGGGCGCAGGTAACAATGTGCCGTACTCATACGCCGGCCGCGCTGGATGGTCGCCTGGGTCTTGCCGACGCCTTCCTGGTCGGGGCCATTGTAATCTGCCGTGCGCGGTATGCCGACCGATTCAGCGGCCGCGGCGATCGCGTCGAATAGCGGATTCTCTTCCGGCACCTGGGATATTCCGAGCGGGCCGCCCCGGCCGCGCGTCCCGTCGCTCGAGTCGGGATAATCCTCCAGACGGCGAAAGACGGGTTCGACGTCCTGCCAGCTCCAGCCGCGATTTCCCATCTGCGCCCAGGTGTCGTAGTCGAGGGTCTGACCGCGCACGTAAACCAAGCCGTTGATCGACGACGAGCCGCCCAGCATCTTGCCGCGCGGCACCGGGATCTTGCGATTGGCGGTGCCTTCCTCTGGCTCGGAGAAATAGCGCCAGTTGACGCCCGGCTTGTCGATGAACAGCCCGAAGCTGACCGGCAGCCGCGACAGGGGATGGACGCCCTTGCCCGCTTCGAGCAGGAGAACGCGTGTGCCGGGATCTTCCGTCAGGCGATAGGCCAGAGCCGCGCCGGCAGAGCCTGCGCCAACGATGATGAAGTCGTATGTGTCAGTCATGGGCGCCTTTTTACAGGCTAATTCCCGCCAAGCAAGCGCCGGGCGATGATATGGGCCTGAATCTCGGCGGCGCCTTCGAAGACGTTGAGGATGCGCGAATCCACCAGCACCCGGGAGACGGGGTACTCCTCGGCGTAGCCGTTGCCGCCATGGATCTGTACGGCGTTGTCGGCTGCCGCCCAGGCGACGCGTGCGGCGAGCAGCTTGGCCATGCCGGCTTCGAGGTCGCAGCGGTGGCCCTGGTCCTTCTCGCGGGCCGCAAACCAGGTCAGCTGGCGGGCGATCATGACCTCCACCGCCATCCAGGCGAGCTTGCCGGAAACGCGAGGAAAGGTATAGGTCGGCCGGCCGAACTGCTGGCGCTCGAGGGCGTAGGCGAGACCGAGCTCAAGGGCGCTCTGGGCGACGCCGGTGGCGCGCGCCGCGGTCTGGATGCGCGCGGCCTCGAAGGTTGCCATGAGCTGCTTGAAGCCCTGGCCCTCGGCCTCGCCGAGCAGGCAGTCGCCGGGCACGGCAAAACCGTCGAAGGCGATCTCGTATTCCTTCATGCCACGATAGCCGAGCACGCGGATCTCGCCGCCGCTCATGCCGGGCGCGGGAAAGGGCTCGGCATCCGTGCCGCGGGGCTTCGGCGCCAGGAACATCGACAAGCCCTTGTAGCCCGGCCGCTCGGCGTCGCTGCGCGCGAGCAGGGTCATCAGGTCGGCGCGGGCGCCATGGGTGGTCCATGTCTTGGCGCCGACGATTCTCCAGTCATCGCCGTCGCGAACCGCACGCGTCTTCAGGCTGCCGAGGTCGGAGCCCGTGTCCGGCTCGGTGAAGACGGCCGTCGGCAACACCTCGCCCGAGACGATGGCGCCCAGCCAGCGCTCCTTCTGCGCCTCGGTGCCATGGGCAAGGATAAGCTCGCAAGCGATCTCCGAACGCGTCGCCAGAGAGCCGACACCAAGGGAGCCGCGGCAAAGCTGCTCGGTGACCACGCACATGGCCACCTTGCCGAGCCCGGCACCGCCCCATTCCTCGGGCGCGGTCAGGCCGAAGACGCCGAGCTCGGCCATCTCGGCGATCACTTCGTCCGGGATCAGGACATCTTCGCGGTGCCAGTCCTGGGCATGGGGCGCGATGCGCTCGTCGGAAAAGCGGCGGAACTGGTCCTCGACGAGCACCAGGGTCTCGTCGTCGAGCGCCGCGTCGGCCAGCTCGCCATCGGCGATGGCGTCCGCGATCGCCTGGCGCACGGCGGCGGTGTTGCCCTCGCGCATGAGCAGGGCGCATTCGTCGCTCGCCAGCGCGCTCGCATCGATGCCGAGGTCGCCCGGGCGCACGCACTCGACCTGGCTCATGGCGATGCCGCCGGCCATTTGCGAGAGATACTCGCCGAAGGCCGCCTGCAGGGTCAGCCGCTCCAGCTCGCCGAAACGCCCAGCCGCCTCGAGGCGCTCGGCCCAGCCCAGCATCTGCCGCAGGGCTTCCACATAGGTGGCAAACCAGGCGAGGCCATGCACGGCGAACTGTTCGCTATCGAGGCTTGCCGCCTCGACCCGAGCCGAGACCGCATGGCGCGCCTCGGCCAGCATCGCCTCCGCCGCGCCGAGCGCAGCCCGGCACGTCGCCTGCAGATTCTCCAGCGCCATGCTAGAGGTCCTGCGCCTCTTCCAGCGTGCGCATGCCCGGGCGCTTGGCCTGCACGAGCACGGCCATGTTGCCGGGCTGGTGCTGGTTGGCCTGCATCTTGGCGTGGGAGCGCGGAATGTCGTGCCAGGAGAAGACCTCCGACATACAGGGATCGATGCGCCGGTCCACCACCAGCCGGTTGGCCTGTGCCGCCTGCTTGAGATTGGCGAAATGGCTGCCCTGGATGCGCTTCTGGCGCATCCACACGAAACGCGCGTCGAAGGTCAGGTTGTAGCCCGTTGTGCCGGCGCAGAAGACCACCATGCCGCCGCGCTTTACCACGAAGCAGGAGACCGGAAAGGTCTGCTCGCCGGGATGCTCGAAGACGAAATCGACATCGTTGCCCTTGCCGGTGATGTTCCAGATCGCCTTACCGAAGGCGCGCACGCGTTTGGCGTAGTCGCCATAGGCCTTGGCATCGCCGACATCCGGCAATTGACCCCAGCAGTCGAAATCCTTGCGGTTGATGACGCCGCGGGCACCGAGCTGGGTGACGAAGTCGCGCTTGTCCTCGTCCGAGATGATGGCGATGGCATTGGCGCCCGCCGTGGCGATGAGCTGGATGGCCATGGAGCCGAGGCCCCCGGCGGCACCCCAGACGAGCACGTTGTGACCGGGCCGCAGGATATGCGAGCGGTGGCCGAACAGCATGCGATAGGCGGTCGCCAGGCAGAGCACGTAACAGCCAGACTCTTCCCAGGTCAGGTGCTTGGGTCGCGGCATGAGCTGCTGCGCCTGCACGCGGGTGAACTGGGCAAAGGAGCCGTCCGGCGTCTCGTAGCCCCAGATGCGTTGGCTGGGGCTGAACATGGGATCGCCGCCATTGCACTCCTCGTCGTCGCCGTCGTCCTGGTTGCAGTGAACCACGACCTCGTCGCCGACTTTCCAGCGTTTCACCTTGGAGCCCACCGCCCAAACGATTCCGGACGCATCCGAGCCGGCGATGTGATAGTCCGCACCATGCACGTCGAAGACCGAGACCGGCACGCCGAGCGCCGCCCAGACGCCGTTGTAGTTGACGCCCGCCGCCATAACCATGACGAGAACTTCGTGGCTGTCGATCTCCGGCACCGGCACCACCTCGTCGACCATGGCGGTCTCGGGCTCGCCGTGGCGCTCGCGCCGAATCGTCCAGGCGTGCATCTTCTCCGGCACGTGGCCGAGCGGCGGAATCTCGCCGATTTCATAGAGCGACTTGCGCGGTGCCTCGGGCACCGCTTCGATGTTCAGAGCGGGCTCTCCCATGACCTTTCTCCCCCTGGCAATGGCCAGAAATCATGCTGCGCCGCACAGTGTGCGGCGCAATAGGGATACTCTGGGCAGGCCAATTTGCCCTGTCAAGACAGTTGTTTTTCTATTGTGCTCCGCCGTTGTCGCGTCGCACAATCCCGGGCCTTGTTGATCGGGGAGTGAAATGAACAAGACCGTGACTGCCGCAAATCGCGACCGGCCCTGGGTGATGCGCACCTATGCCGGGCATTCGACGCCCGAGGCCTCGAACCGTCTGTTCCGCGACAATCTGGCGCGCGGCCAGACCGGGCTGTCGATCGCCTTCGATTTGCCGACCCAGACCGGCCACGACCCGGATCACGCATTGGCGGCGGGCGAGGTCGGCAAGGTCGGCGTGCCGGTCTCCCATCTCGGCGACATGGAGCGCCTGTTGGACGGTCTGCCCCTCGAGCGCATGAACACCTCGATGACCATCAATGCCACGGCGCCTTGGCTGCTGGCGCTCTATGTGGCGCTTGCCGACGCCCAGGGCGCGGATCGCGCGGCGCTTTCCGGCACGGTACAGAACGATATCGTCAAGGAATATCTTTCGCGTGGCACTTATATTTTCCCGCCGGGACCGAGTCTCAGGCTTGCCACCGATATCATCGCCTTCACCGGTGCCGAAATGCCGCGCTGGAACCCCATCAACATTTGCTCCTACCACCTGCAGGAAGCCGGTGCGACGCCGGTGCAGGAACTTGCCTTCGCGCTGGCCAACGCCACCGCCGTGCTCGATGCGGTGCGTGCCAGGCCCGACGTGCCCGAGGAGCGCTTCGCCGTTCTCGTGGGGCGTGTGAGCTTTTTCGTCAATGCGGGCCTCAAGCTGGTCACCGAGATATCGAAAATGCGCGCGTTTACGCGGTTGTGGGACGAGATCTGCCGCGAGCGCTACGGCGTCGATGACGCCAAGCTCCGCCGTTTCCGCTATGGCGTGCAGGTCAATTCGCTGGGGCTGACCGAGCAGCAGCCCGAGAACAACGTCTATCGCATTCTCATCGAGATGCTGGCGGTGGTGCTGTCGAAGGATGCGCGGGCAAGGGCTGTGCAGCTACCCGCCTGGAACGAGGCCCTGGGCCTGCCGCGACCCTGGGACCAGCAATGGAGCCTGCGGGCGCAGCAGATCGTCGCCTACGAGACCGATATCCTGGAGCATGCGGACATCTTCGCCGGTTCGACCGTGGTCGAGGCAAAGACCGAGGCATTGATGAACGAGGCGCGAGAGGAGTTGGCGGCGCTTGGCGACGTCCTTGGCGCGGTCGAGGCGGGCACCATGAAGGCCGCGCTCGTCGGCTCGAACGCGCGCCGTTTGGCGGCCATCGAATCCGGCGCCCAGACCGTTGTCGGCGTCAACGCCTATGCCGAAAGCGCGGACAGCCCGCTGGGCGGCGCCGGCGGCATTCAGGCCATCGATCCGCAAGCGGAGGCGCAGCAAGCCGCGAGCCTCGCCGCTTGGCGCAATGCCCGCGACGATGCCGCCGTGGCGGCGGCCATGGCCGAGCTTGAAAGTGCTGCCAAGGAAGAGCGCAACGTCATGGAAGCGTCCATCGCCTGCGCCAAGGCCGGCGTGACGACGGGCGAATGGACGGACATGTTGCGAGGTATCTTCGGCGAATATCGCGCGCCGACCGGCGTCGGGGGCGAGCGGGTGGCGACGAGCGATAGCGATACCGCGCGCCACGGCGTCGCCGCGGCAATGGAGCGGCTTGGCCGGCCCCCGCGGCTGCTCATCGCCAAGCCGGGCCTCGACGGCCATTCCAACGGCGCCGAGCAGATCGCCCTCCGCGCCCGCGACTGCGGCTTCGAGGTGATCTACGAAGGCATCCGCCGCACGCCTGCCGAGATCGTCAAGACGGCGCTGGAAGAAGACGTCGACCTGATCGGCCTCTCTGTCCTCTCGGGCGGCCATGTGGCATTGGCGACAACCTTGATGGACGGCCTCGGCGAGGCGGGTGCCGACGACGTCCCCGTGGTCGTCGGCGGCATTGTCCCGCCCGAAGACGCGGAGGCCCTGCGCAGCGCCGGCATCGCCCGCGTCTTCACTCCCAAGGACTACGATCTCGGCACCATCATGGGTGAGCTGGCGGATTTGGTGGCCTAGGCGTCTATACCCGCGTTGCGCAGACCCTCCGCGATGCGCTCCAGGTCGGCCGGGTTCTTGTAAGGCAGTATCTTTCGTTTCTCGGCGAAAGAATAGTCGGGATTTATTGCCATCAACTCCTGCCAAATGGCGAGCCCATCGTCGGTTTGGCCAAGATGGCCACAAGCCGCGGCGAGCAGCGCTCGGCCCGCATCCGTGGATGGCACTCGTTGTATTCGCTCGCGGGATAGCGCGGCGGCGGCTTCGTAGTCGCCGAGCATGAAATAGCATAGCGCAACCTGATGGAGGGCCATTTGGTTCGACATCGGGTCCAATTGCAGCGCGGTCTGAAGGTTCTCGATTGCCGCTGCCGAATCCCCAGCGTAGTGGCGGATCATCCCCAAAGTGCCGTGCGCCTCCGTCATATTCGGGTCAAGGGTGATTGCCAACTCGCACTCTTCGACGGCCGCTTCATGTCGGCCCAGCCATAGCAGACCGGTGGCTAACGAGTAATGCGCGTAGGGCGAGGCGTCGTCCAGGGCGACCGCCTCGGCGGCGAGACCTCGCGCAGATTCCAGCGCGCTACGCCGATCATCGGCCCAGCCGTTTATGGCCGCCATGCCTTGGATCATCGACAGCAAGGCCAGTGGATCGGCGAAACCGGCGTCCAGCTCTCGCGCCTTTTCGAGCCACGTCCTGGCCTTTGCATGGCCATCGCGCGACCAGGTCAACGTCCATTCGCGGCCCCGAATAAAGGCATCATGGGCCTCGACGCTCCTGGTGCCGCGACGCACGATGCCATCCTGCTCAGCCGGCGTCAGCGTCACCTTGAGAGCGGCGACGATGGCCTGTGTCACTTCGTCCTGGACGGCGAAGATATCGGTGAGTTCGCGGTCGTAGCGCTCGGCCCAGAGGTGGCCGCCGGTGGCGCCGTCGATGAGCTGGGCAGTGATGCGCACACGGCCGCCGGCCTTGCGCACGCTGCCTTCCAGCACATGGTGTACGCCGAGCTCGCGGCACACGGTATCGATGTTTGGCGATTTAGCCTTATAGGAAAAGCTCGAATTGCGAGCGATGACGAACAGGCCCGAGATCTTGGATAGGTCGGTAATGACGTCCTCGGAGATGCCATCGGAGAAATATTCCTGCTCCGGATCGCCGCTCATATTGGCAAAGGGGAGCACGGCTATCGACGGCTTGTCCGGAAGCACTGGAATGGGGACCGGCATGGGTCCAGCCTCTGCGACTACGTGCCAGGCCCGCACTGGCCGGGCGATGTTCTTGACCTCGTGATCGCCCATGTCACGGAAGGCGGCAGTTCCACTCTTGTCGCCGAACCTAGCATCGAATTGGGTCTTGAGTTGAGTTTGGCTACCGCACTGATGTTCTTGGAAGGATATGGGTCGCGTGAGGCACACCTTCATTTTCAGAATGCTGATAAGCTGTGCCAAAAGGTTGACGATCCGACTACCAAACTCACGGCCATGTGGGGAAATGCTGCATTCCAGACTGTCGGGGGCGCTTTCAACGACGTAACGAAGACAATTCAGCATATGATTAATTATGGTTCCGGTGTCGAAGACACTGGGCTCTACGTTTGGTCACGCTGTATTGGTTGCGTACTTTCACTATATACCGCACAATTCGTAAAAGGATTAGAGTTTCATGCGGAAGTCGAAGCTGAGTACGATGCGATTGAGCATGCTGGCCTCGTCCATGTTTTCAATGACAACCCGCACACGTTCTCGGGAATACATGCTGCACATATTAATTGGATTGCCGGGTGCCCTGACAAAGCTCATGCGATTACACGAGACGTTATTTCAGAAGCAAGGCAACTTGGGCACCCAATGGCGCTGGCAAACTCTTTGACTTGGGGAGCCTTTCCCTACCATTACTGCCACAAACTGGACGACCTCCTAGCCGCCAAAACCGAGGCAATTCAGCTTGCACAAGATGTTGGCTTAGCATTCTTCGAGGGTTCGGCTACGTTCAGCGCTGGCTGGGCTATGGGCCAATTGGGCAATTCTCAAAGCGGAATAACCCAAATGGAGCACGGATTAGATCAATTAAGCCCCTATTTCCCAGATGAACTTGATGTTTCATGTCACGAGGCAGAGA
>CAZKTK010000023.1:0-15414 GCA_964555535.1 uncultured Rhodospirillaceae bacterium | reverse complement strand
GACCCGCCCTATCCGCAGGAGTTCCACCGCTTCTACCCCAAGCACGCCTTCAAGGCGGGCATGGCGGTGGTGATCACCTTCGTGCTCATCCTCGTCCTATCGATCGCCTATCGTGTGCCGACCAACCACGACATGCCGCCTTTGCCCGACCACGGCGTGAACGTGCCGGCGCCGGAGTGGTACCTGTTGGCCGTGTTCGAGCCGTTCTGGCAGTTCGGCGTCGAGAACGCCGCCTTCCGCCAGCTCGGCACGTTCTGGATCCCCCTCGGCATCATCGTGTTCCTGCTCGCCATCCCCTTCCTCTTCGGGCGCAAGCGCTGGAGCGAGCAGCCGCGCATGGCCAAGCGAACGCGCCACATACTGGCCTGGGGCACGGCGGCGACCTGGGTGATCCTCACACTCGCCGTGGTGGGCCGCGGCTACGACGCCAAGACCACGAGCTGCATCTCCTGCCATACGCCCATGGCCGGCGCCCGCATCGCCCTGCCCCCGGCAGACATGGCGAAATATTACCGCGAGGTACGCGAGATGGAGATCGCGCTTGGCCGGAACCGCCCCGGCGAGGAAAGCGAGGCGTACAAGGATGCGAACTGGCATTTGCGGCATTTCCAAGAGCCGACGGAGAACTGGTAGGACGATGGCGATTTCCCTGAAAAGTGTGGGCAAGTTGGCTCTGGCGCTGGTCTTCGCAGTAGGGCTGAGCGGAGCCGCCCAGGCCGATATTCCGCCTGAGACGTATGAAGCGCTGGGCGTCTACCCCGTCGACGAAGGCGGCGATCCGGCAGAGCTCTACGACGCCCTGGAATGGCGCTACCACGACCCAGCCGAGGGCGCCGGCGAAGGCAGCCTGGCGGATTTCTGGGATCCCATTCCCTTCAGCAAGTACACCAACCCGCAGAGCTTCTACGAGCCGCCGGAGAAGGGCAAAGGCTCCGACCGCCAGGGCTGCGTCAAATGTCACGAGAAGGACACGGCCGGGCACACCATGGCCTGGAAGAACAGCGTTCACGCGAACCTCAACGCCATTCGCAATCTCAGCCCCGAGGACCCGCGCTTCTATAAGCGGGAGAAGCTGGTGGCGGTGGAGCGCAATCTGGTCGCGCTCGGCTATATGGACGAGGGAGATACCCTGTCGGAAGTGAGCTGCATGGATTGCCATGTGGAGCTCCTGCGCGATGGCCAGGCCGACCATAAGCGCGACCTGCGCATGCCCGATGCTGCGGTTTGCGGCGCCTGTCATCTGCAGGAGTTCGCCGAGCGCGAATCCGAACGCGACACCCTGAACTGGCCGCAGGAGCAGTGGCCCGCAGGCCGTCCGTCCCATGCGCTGGACTATCACGGCATGATGGAGCTTGCGATGTGGGCCGGCATGGCCGAGCGCGAGGTTGCCGAGGGCTGCGTCGAGTGCCATTCGAACCAGAACAAGTGCGACAGCTGCCACACCCGGCACACCTTCTCCGCCGCGGCGGCGCGCAAGCCCGAAGCCTGCGCCACCTGTCACAACGGCATCGCGCATAATGAGTTCGAAAACTACATGATGTCCAAGCACGGCACCATCTACCAGACCAGCGGCGACGACTGGAACTGGGAGGTACGCCTGCAGGACGCCTATGAGCTCGGCGGGCAGACGGCGCCGACCTGTGCCAGCTGCCATTTCGAGTACAAGGGCCAGTTCGGCCACAATATGGTGCGCAAGGTGCGCTGGGGTTTCACACCCATGCCCGAGATCGCCGACAATCTCGGCGACAGCTGGTTCGAGCAGCGCAAAGAGGCGTGGATTGCCAATTGCAGTCGCTGTCATAGCGAAAGCTTCGCCCGCGCCTATCAGGAAATGGCCGACAACAGCATCAAGGCCGGCCTCGAAGTGCAGCAGGAAGCGAAGCGGGCGCTCGAGGCCCTGCATGCCGACGGCCTGCTGGTGGGCCAGGACAGCAATCGTCCCGCTCCGCCCGAGCCTATCGAGGATGCGCCCGGGGCCTTCCATCAGATGTTCATCGCGTCCGGCAACAATCCGAGCGCCATCGAGTTCGAATATGCCAGCGGCTGCCGCAACGATCTCAACCAGCTCTACAAGGGCGTGATGCATACCAACCCGGGCGGCTGGGCCTACAGCGAAGGCTGGAGCCCGTTGGTCGGCTGTTATGCCAGGATCATGGACGCTGATACGCGCCAACGCGAGATGCAGTCGATCCGCACGCGCCTTGCCGCAGTGGAGCAGAAGAGCGGGCTTGCCATGTTCGACCTCGACAGCGACATCGAACGCGCCTCGGTCGGCAGCCTGGGCGGCGCCTTGATGTTGGTCGGGGTGACAGGGCTGTTGCTGCGGCGCAGAAGGCTGGGCTCTGACGACGCCCGCTGACGGCGGCGGTCGCCGGCAACGCAGCTGGCTCAATCGTCGCCTGCCTTATCTATACGGCGCGCTTATCGCGGTCGGCTTTCTGCTGGTCGATTGGGCAGGCTGCGACCTGTTGATGCCGGACCCGGCACCTTATCGCTACGAGCTTCTTGCCGAAGGCACGATCGCGGATTTTCCCGATCTCAAACTGCCGGTGCCGAAAGCGCTGACTGTTCGGCACTTTGCCGTGCGGGAAGTCGAGGGCGGCGGCGACCTAGCGACCTTGCACGTGGCGGATATCGGCGAGGGCATCGGCCCGGTGCTACTCGACTGGCAAACCACGGTTGGCGCCAAGGCCCTGACTCTGCCGGGCCATGGCATGGACCTCGATCGCCTTGCCGAAGCGGTTGTCGAGCATGTGCCCGAAGACGCGCTGATGCTCGCATGGTGGGATACGAGCCGCCAGCTCTCGGTGCTGACCGGTGTGACGACCCACTATGACGAGAACCTGCCGCGCCCGCTGATCCTGCCGCCAGACTGGCATGGCAAGCGCGACTCCATCGAGGCCCTGGAGCGGGTCTTCTGGCGCATGCCGGAGCCGGGGACAAGCGGTTTTGTTGTGTTTCTCGATGCCTTGGCCGCGCCGGCAGAAGACGGTGTTGCGGCCCTCGCAACGATAGCCGATGGGCGGCCCGCCTTCATCACGGTACAGCTCGCCGATGCCTATAAGCTTGCTTTGGCACGGCCGCAAAATATCGGTATCGGTTATCGGGACTTTTCGCGAACCGGCGAGATCCACGACGATATCCGCCAGGTGAAGGATTGGCTGGCGCGCCAAGGGTTCGGCATCTATGCCGTGGAACAGATGGGAGTTGCGCGCAACCGGGTCTACTACGTCGCCGACGAAGAGACAGCCGATTCGCTCCTGATGCGCATGCTACCCTTTGGCGAATTCGAGCCCCTCGCGCTCGAGGGACTGAAGCTTGTGGCGAATTACGGCAGCTACTGGGTCTACGAGATCGTGCCGCCTATTCCGGCTTCGGACGGGTCGCGTACAGACTGAACACATATGCCGCCACGCTGCGAATCCTCTCTTCGGTCATGCGCGCGCCCCATTTCGGCATGCCGACGGCGAGCACGCCTTCCGTGATGACCGCGACCATGCTCTCGTAGCGGTTGCCGTGCAGCGTGTGCTGATTGGTGAGGTTCGGGCCCATGCCACCGATACCGCCGGTGCTGTGGCACTCGGCGCAATAGATGTTGAACGTCCGCCTGCCCTCGATGATGACGGCTTCGTCGTTCCGGTCGATGGCGTAGGCGCCGGGTGCGGCCAAAATGGCCAGGGCACAGAGGCCGGCTGTTATCTTACGCATTGTTCTTGGTCGCCTCATGGGTGAGATGGCGGATATCTTGGTCCGCGGCACGTAACGATGCCCGAACGGCACCTACATCAGAGTCAAATTGGCGTTGGCGCCCGGCGGCTTGTCTCTGGGCTTGGTCGCGAACAGGCTGAAAACGTAAGCGGCGACCTGGCGCTGGCGCTCCTCGCTCAGGCGCTCACCCCAATTCGGCATACCGACATCCAGCACGCCAGAGGTGATTACCGCCAGCATCTCGTCATAGGTCTCGCCGTGCAGCGTGTATTGATCCGTCAGATTCGGACCGGCACCGCCACCGCCGGTGGGGCCGTGACACACGGCGCAATGGACGTTGAAGGTTCGCTCGCCCTCCTTGATGAAGGCGGCATCTTCGAGCTCTGCCGCATACGCGGCACCGGCGACCAGGAGTGCCGCCGTGCAAGACGCAATCGTTACTCTGCTCATGATTCCTTCAAGAGAAATTCCGGCGGCCAATTGGGCCGCCGGAACAGTCTTCAGTTCGTTGAAGGCGGGTCTGGGACGCGTGTCCCCGACCCACTTTCATAGCGGCTCTTATGCCAGGCTCATGCCGTGGTTCTTCAACGGCAGCGAGCGCAGGCGCTTGCCAGTCGCGGCGGCGATCGCGTTGACGACCGCAGGTGCGACGGTGTGGAACACGGGCTCGCCGATACCGGTCGGGTCGTTCGTGTTCTGCACTGCGTGAGCTTCCCACTCGGGGGTCTGCGAGATGCGGGGCAACTTGTAGGTATTGAAGTTGCTCTGCACCAGCTTGTCCTGAGACACGGTGTGCTCGGCCAGGAAGGCATGGTGAAGACCCATGATCAGGCCGCTCTGCATCTGCGCGTCCCACTGGTCGGGATTGACCACCAGGCCGTTGTCGATGGCACGAGTAACCTTGTGGATGGTCACACGACGACCGCCACGCACGGACAGTTCGACGACGTCCGCAAACGGCGAGTCGAAGCTGTTGTGGAAGGCGATGCCTTGGAAGTGACCGCGCGGCAGCGAGCCGCCCCAGTTGGCCTTTTCGGCAGCAAGCTCGAGAACCGCAAGCATGCGCGGCTCCTTGGCAAGCAGCTTCTGACGAAGCTCGAACGGATCCTGTCCAGCCGCGGCTGCAACTTCGTCGAGGAAACACTCGATGAAGAAGGCATTCTGGGTGTTACCCACACCACGGAAGAACACGACCGGGACCGGGAAGTCCTTCTGCACCCACTCGACCTCGAGATTGGCGAAGTCGTAGCCGATGTCCTTCGCGCCCTGGACGCTATGGAAGTCGACGCCGCTCTCCTGCATGCCGTTCATGAAGTCGGAACCGGCAAACAGATCCTTCAGACGGGACGAGCGGTACGGCGACAGCCAGATGCCAGGACCGACGATCTTGTGCTTCCACGCGACGGGGTTGCCGTCGGCGTCGAGGCCAGCAGTCATCTTCGCGGCATAGGCCGGACGATGGAAGTTGTGCTGCATGTCCTCTTCACGAGACCAGATCAGCTTGACCGGCTTGCCGACCTTCATGGACGCCTCGAGCGCCTGCTCGAAGTAGTCCACCTCGTTGCGGCGACCGAAGCCACCACCGAGGAGCGGCTGATGAACCTTGATCTTGTCCTGGGACAGACCGGTGATCATCTCGGCCACGATGTAGCAAGCACCCGGGGTCTGGGTTGCCGTCCAGATCTCGGCGGAATCGCCACGGAAGTCAGCCAGCGTGTTGGCCGGTTCCATCGGCGTGTGGCTCATATACGGAACCTCGTAGACTTCCTCGAGCACCGTCGCGGCACCGGCCAGAGCGCCGGCAACGTCGCCGTCGGCACGACCCAGCTTGCCTTCTTCCTCAAGGCCAGCCTCGAAGACCGCGGAGATCTTGGCGGAATCGAGATCGGCCCATTCGCCGGTATCGAACTGCGGGTTCGCAGCCTTCATGCCGGCTTCGGCCTGCCAATAGGTATCGGCAGTCACGATCAACGCAGGCACGTTGTTCTCGAGGAAGATGGCCGGAGCCTCTGCACCCACGACGACGACGTCGTGAACACCATCAACAGCCTTGGCCGCAGCTTCGTCATAGCTCGCGATGGTGCCGCCGAAATCCGCATGACGGATGGCGCCGACGACCATGTCAGGCACCGACAGATCCATGCAGTACTCGGCCGCACCGGTAACCTTGATCTCGCTATCGAGACGGTCGACGGAATTGCCGATCAGGGTGAACTCATCCGGGCCCTTGAGCACGGGATCCTCCGGCGGAGTCTCCGCGGCCGCAGCCTCGGCGAGCTCGCCATAGGTCGCCTCCTTCTCGACACCGGCACCTTCGGCGCCAGGGCCCTTATGGGTGACCATGCTGTTCTTCGCCGTGCAGTCGGCAGCGTCCACGCCCCACTGCGCGGCCGCAGCCTGCAGCATCATGTGCCGGGCCTGGGCACCAGCCTTGCGCATCACGCCCCAGAAACCCGGGGTCGCGGTGCTGCCACCGGTCAACTGCAATCCGACCAGCGGATTGACGTATTCCGGACGACCGGTTGCGAACTCGAACGTCACGTCGTCCCAGTTGCACTCGAACTCTTCGGCAAACATCATCAGGTTGCCCATCGTGGTGCCCTGACCGAGCTCGGTCTGGCTAGCCCTGATGGTGATGGTGTTGTCGGGAGCGACATGCACCCAGGCACTCAGCTCGGCACCATCGGTACCGGCAAGAGCCATACGGCCCTTGGACATGCCAAGCGGCAGACCGATCATCAGCCCGCCACCGGCAGCCGCCGACGTGGCAATGAAACCCCTACGGGTAATGTTCATCATTTCACTCATCTCTGCCTCCCCTATTCTTAAGCAGAGCTAGCGGCTCTGTGGATCGCCTTGCGAACACGCGTATACGTGCCGCAGCGGCAGTAATTTTCACGCAGCGCCATATCGATCTCGTGATCGGTAGGCTCTGGGTTGGTTTCCAGCATATTGGCGATCGTCATGATCTGGCCAGGTATGCACCAGCCGCATTGGGTCACGTTCTCGTCGATGAACGCTTGCTGAATCGGATGCAAGCCATTCGCGCCGAGACCTTCGATGGTGGTGATATCTGCACCGGCAGCTTTGCCGATCGACGTCTGGCAAGACTTAACCAGTTCGCCATTCATATGCACATTACACGCACCGCACTCACCGATGCCGCAGGCGTACTTGGTACCATTCAAGCCGATATGTTCGCGTAATACCCACAACAAAGGCGTATCTGCAGCCGCCTCTACGCTATGGGACGTACCATTGACAGTCAGAGTTATCACAGCTCTGGTCCTCCCCTGATTTCACACATTATGAGTCCACGCTGCGGCCAAGCACTTTCCAAGTCAAACGTAGCCACCGAAACGCGGTCCTCCCGCCAGAAAGAACCTGACGCTGTTCGAAGGCATGATCACGCTTCACTCGGCTCAACAAGGGGTCACACTCAACCTACTGGCGGACGCCATCTCCAACACACCCACGTCTCGCACGCGAGTCGGACGGGCCTGTTACGCTCCCAGGACGTTCTGCACCGCAGAAATCCTGGAACGGACCTCTATGTCCGTGGCCGAATACTATACCGGTGCGCCGGACAAAGCAATTCGAGTCATTGCCTGATTTGACGGTTTAATCGACACCCCGAGGCACCCGCGGCGCCCGGCGCCGGCCCTCGACCGCCTGATTGGCACCCGGCGCCAGCAGACGCAGGCTGACCTGGAGGTTTCGCAGCGATGTCGCAAGCTTGCCGACATCCACTAGAACCTTCGCTTTCACCTCGTAAATCCCGTCCTCGAGCACGGTTTCGTCCAAAACCTCGAGGGATTTCAGGTAGGCTTGGCTCTCGTCCAATATGCGATAGCGAATTTGTTCGGCGTTGGCATCCAGGGAACTGGGGCGGACATAGCGCTCCATGGTCATCCTGACCGCGATCTCCGCGGCGTTCTCGCTGGCGCTTTCCCGTGTCAGACCAGTCGCATTGACGATCACCCGATCGATGGTTTCCGCCATTAATCCCGGGGAGGCGAGACACATCGCCAAGGCCAAGCACAGCACCGCCGCAGGACGTCTTGCTGAAGTCATGGCATGCCTCTCCTTCCTAGAGCACCTCGATATCGCGTGATGCGGTGGTCACCGTGCCGTCGTCCTCGATCCAGGTGATCTCGATGGTGCCGGATTCCGTGGCCTTCAGCTTGAAGGCCGCATAGGGATTCGCGGACATGCCGTTGAACCAGTCGGCGAAGAAAACGAGCTCGCCGTTGTAGCGGCATTCCATGCGGTTGATCAGAAATCGCGGCACCAGTTCGCCGGTCTCGCGATCCTTGCGCCGGCCCGATTCCATGACGTGCTCGGCCAGGCACTTGATCTGGATGATCTCGCCCGGCGCCGCCGTCTTGGGCACCCGCAGTCGCCGCCGCCTGTCCCGCTCCGCCACGTCGCCCCCTTACGAGCAGGCGCCCATGGTGACATTGACGAAGTGCTTGCTCAGCCCCACTGTGCCGTCAGCCATGTCCGCCACCATCACCAGGTTGGACGTCGCCCGCATGCGGCAGCGAAACGAGACCTCGGCCTCGCCGCAAGCGGGGGTGAAATGAAAGCGTGCGATCTCCGGAAACGGATTGACCATGCCGATAATATGAACCGAGGCGGGATAGTCGTCCCCCGTCATCGAACAGGCCACCTTGAACGTGGCTGGCACCGCACTGCCGTCCTCGGCGATGTCCGGCACGGTGCCGGAGATCAGCCCCTCGCGCAGGGGCCGGTCGGCGATGATGTCGGCCAGAATGCTCTCGGCCTTGACGCGGTTGGCGGCGAGCTCGGCATCGTGGGACTCCGGCGGCGCCACCAGCTCGTGCTCCTGGGCGCGCGCGCCCGAGCCGACCAATGCGGCAGCGCCCGCAGCCAGCAGCATGCGGCGTCTGGTGAATTCCGGCGCAGAGTCCAAGCGCCACAGCCCATCAATCATTCGATCTCGCACAGTGCAACAAGCGTACACGCTTGCCCTGACCGGGACAAGCTGGGGACATTGGCGCACGCTCGCCCCATCTGCTAGTGTCCCGCGCCACATAAAAAGGCGCCGAATGGCAGCCGCGAGAGTGACCTTGGAGTTGGAACGGGAAGAGACGTGAAAAAACAATTGTCGAGACGTAACTTTCTTGCCGGAACCGCCGGTGCGACGGCAGGTGCGGTAGCGATGGGACTTGGCGGAACGGCGGCAAATGCCGCGCAATCGGTCGTGCACAAGCCGACGATCATCGCCGAAAGCATGGCAGAGCTGCCCCCCAAGAAGGGCTTGCGCGGCGTCGTCATCGGCGGCGGCTGGGGCGGCCTGACCATGGCCAAGCATCTCAAGCTGCGGGTGCCGGAAATGGAGGTCATCCTGATCGAGCGGCGCTCGGTCTTCATGTCCTGCCCGATCAGCAATCTGTGGCTGGCGGATATCGTGCCTTACGATTTCCTCATCCACAGCTTCGTCGACGCGGCGCGCAACAACGATTACACCTTCTTCAACGCCACCGTGATCGACGTCGACCGCGACAATAAGCGGGTCCACACCGAGAAGGGCTATGTCGACTACGACTATCTCGTGCTGTCGCCGGGCATCGACTACGACTACGACGACATCGGCGTGCACGAGCCCGAGCACAAGCATGCGGTGATGACCAACTTCCCGGCCGCCTTCAAGCCGGGCTCCGAGCACATCACCCTGAAGCAGAAGGTGGACAACTTCCGCCGCGGCATCTTTTTGCTGACGGTGCCGAGCGGCAATTATCGCTGCCCGCCAGCACCTTACGAGCGGGCCTGCATGATCGCCGCCGTGTTCAAGCGCAAGAAGCTGCCGGCCAAGGTGGTGCTGCTCGACAACAACCACGACATCAAGATCAAGGGCGAAGGCTTCCACGCCGCCTTCGACGAACTCTACAAGGACTATATCGAGTACTACCCGTCGACCAAGGTGAAGGGCGTCGACGTGGAGAACAAGATCGTCATCGAGGACATCGACGACTATCAGTTCGACGACGCGGCGATATATCCACGTGTCCGCGGCGCCCGCATCATCGAGACCATGGGCGTGGTCAGCGAGACCAGCCCGCAGATGGAAGCGCGCATCAGCCAGTACCGGAACAACCTCATCAACGACCATCACGTCTACGTGATCGGGGATTCGCGCTCCACCGGCTATTCCAAGAGCGGCTCGACGGCGCAGGCCGAGGCGCGTTTCGTCGCCAAGGTCATCGCCGGGCGCATCGCCGGGCACGAGATCGAATGGGAGAGCCCCTATACGAGCTGCTATTCCATGGTCGCGGCCGATCCCGCGCAGGCGATCTATTTCGGCTCCGAATATCTGCCGCCGCTGGCCAACATCACGGCCTTGAGCCAGGAGAAGACCATAAACGAGTGGATGGATTCGGGCGCCGCCTTCGCCTGGCGCGACCGCAACATGAACCGCAGCGTCGACATGGGCGACGAGATGATCGGCTGGGCCCTGACCCACTACGCGGAAATGTTCCAGTAGGCGCGGCGGGGCGGAACCGGGGAAGATAGATGACACCGATGCCCATCCGCCTAGCGCTCGCCATCGTTGGCGCGCTGCTGGTCAGCACTGCTGGCCTGGCGACCCCGCCACAGCCCGGCGAACGCTTCAGCGATTGCGCCGCCTGCCCTGAGATGCTGGTGCTGCCCGCCGGTGCGTTCGCCATGGGCTCGCAAGCTGACGAGGCGGGACACCGGGAAACCGAGGCGCCGCAGCACACGGTCGAGATCCGCCGGCCGATCGCCATCGGCCTCTACGAGGTCAACGCCGGCGAATGGCAGGCCTGTGTCGCGGACGGCGCCTGCGTCGCGGCGCGCGGCGAAACGACGGGTGCTGCGCCCGTAACCGGCATCAGCTGGAACGATGCCAAGGACTACGTGGCCTGGCTTTCGAAGCAGAGCGGCGCAACCTATCGCCTGCCGAGTGAGGCCGAGTGGGAATATGCCGCGCGGGCGGGAACCGTCACGCCGTGGTTCTGGGGCGATACAGCCGACATCTCCTGCCCCTTCGCCAATATCGCGGGCGACACCTGCGACGGCCATGACGGTCCCGCGCCGACCGGCGACTACCGTACGAATCCCTTCGGCTTGCACGATATGGCGGGAAACGTCGCCGAATGGGTCGAGGACTGCTGGTACGAGGGCTATGGCGGCGCACCGGAGGACGGCAATGCCCGCACGCTGTCGCTGCGCACCAGCCTGCCGGAGCCTTACGCCCCCTACCCGCCGGGAAACTGCAACTGGAAGGTCTTTCGCGGCGGCAGCTGGGCCAGCCCGGCGGTCGACGCACGCTCGGCGGCCCGCGACGGCCTGCCGCGCTATGAGCACCGCGACACCATCGGACTGCGAATCGTCAGGGTGCTGCCGTGAGGTATCTGGCGGCAGCGGCGGCGCTTTATGCCTGGGCATTTTGTCTTCCCGCAGCCCTGGCCCAGGGCCAGCTCGTCGATCTCGAGCTGGTTCTCGCCGTTGATGTGTCCTCCAGCGTCGATGCCGGCGAATACGAATTGCAGATGAACGGCCTGGCTGCCGCCTTCCGGCACCCGGACGTACTGTCGGCCATCGAGGCTTCGACCGTCGACGGCATCGCGGTAACGGTGCTGCAGTGGTCGGACGCCAGGGCCCAGGCCGTGGCGGTGGAATGGACGCGCATCGCCAATGCCACCGATGCCGCCCGCTTCTCCGAGCGCATCCGCACCAGCCCGCGCGTCATCCCGGGCGGCGCCACGGCCATCGGCTCGGCGATCTATTTCGCGCTGGCGCAAATCCAGAACAATGCCTTCGACGGCGGCCGGCGCACCATCGACGTCTCCGGCGACGGCCGCAGCAATGCCGGCCCGCCGCCGCTGCTGATCCATGAGGAAGCCCAGAAGCGCGGCGTGACCGTGAACGGCCTGGCGATCGCCAACGAGCAGCCCTTCGTCGACATCTATTACGAGGAATCCGTGGTCAGCGGCGAAAGCGCCTTCGTGGTCCGCGCCGAGGACTATGAGGATTTCGAGCGCGCCATGGTCGAGAAGCTGATCCGCGAGATCGGCCTGCCGCTGAGCTACTGGCCCGGCCGGTCGCAGCCGACCTTCGCCGCCGCCGGCTGGAAGTTTCTGTGAGCAAACCGCCGCTGCGCGCGCCCATCCTGGCGCACAAGCATCACGAGGAACCATCCGTCTTCACGCCCGAGAACCTGCTGCGCGAGGCGCGCCGGCAGAAGGGGTTGGCGGAAGCGACGGTGCCTGAGGTCTGCGTGCTCGACCCGGACGGCGACCTGGCCCAGCGCCTGACCGAGAGCGGCCGCGCCGAGAACGATCCCGGTTGGTCCTGCTACCACACCAGCCTGCAGCGCTTCGAGGAAGCAGGCATGAGCTTCGGCGTCGTCGCCAATGCGGTCGGCTCGGCCTTCGCGGTGCTTGTGGCCGAGGAGCTGTTCGCCTGCGGCTGCCGGCTATTGATCAGCATGACATCGGCCGGCCAGCTGGCCGAGTTGCGGCCGCCTCCGTATTTCATCCTCGTCAACAAGGCGCTGCGCGACGAAGGCACCAGCTATCACTACGCCCCGGCGGCCGAGTTTTCCCATGCCGACGAGAGCCTGATCGCCGCCCTGGACGGCGCCTTCGGCCGCTTGCGCGTACCCGTCGAGCGCGGCCCCACCTGGACCACGGACGCCCCCTTCCGCGAGACCGCCGCTGCCATCGAGGCCATGCGCGCAAAAGGCCTGCTGGCGGTAGAGATGGAAGCCGCCGCGCTCTACGCCTTCGCCACGGCGCGCGCCAGGCCCGTGCTCTGTTTCGCCCACGTCACCAACCAGATGGGGCAGATCGAAGGCGATTTCGAAAAAGGCGAGGCCGACGGCAGCGTCGACGCGCTAGCCGTGCTGGTGGCGACGGCGAAAGCGATCCTGCAAGACTGAAGAAGACGGGCCGGTGGGCGCGGCCGCGGTCCGTGCCAGCGATACCACGAATTCCAGTCCGGCTCAGGATCGCACGAAGCCTAAATCCGTCGTGGCATTTGCCCGCTGTTGGGACAACTGCCGATCGTCAGCGTCGTGCTGCCCGAGGCCCGACTATGACTCATCTCGGAAGTCGGCAACGGCGTCAAGTTTGCGCTGGTGTCTGCCAGTTTGACAAGCGTTGATGGCGCAGTCTGCGGAGCGTACTATCTCCCATGCGCCTGGACCCGTGGAGGCTTGAGGCGATGCCGGATCCGAACGTCAATCGCAAATTGGCGGCGATCTTGAGTGCCGATGTGGTCGGCTATTCGCGGCTGATGCAGGATGACGACGCCGCCACCGTCGCCACACTGCAGGACTATCGCGCGGCCATCGCGCGGGTCATCGAGCGCCACAAGGGCCGGGTGGTGAACGCGCCGGGCGACAATATCCTGGCCGAGTTCCCGAGCGCGATCGAGGCCGTCGAATGCGCCGACGAGATCCAGAAGGTCCTGCAAGGCCGCAATCTCGAGCTGCCGGCCGAGCGCAGAATGGACTTCCGCATCGGCGTCAATCTCGGCGACGTGATCGAGGAAGCAGACGGCACGATATATGGCGACGGGGTCAATATCGCCGCGCGCATGGAGGCCTTGGCCGAGGGCGGCGGCATCTGCATTTCCTCCAAGGTGCTCGACGAGGTCGAGGGCAAGCTCGACTTCGGCTTCGATTTCCTTGGCGAGCAGCCGGTCAAGAACATCGACAAGCCGGTGCGCGTCTATCGCGTGCGCAGCCAGGCGGCGGCCGCGGACGAGGTGGCGCAGGTCGGCGGTGCTTGGCGCAGGCCCGCCGCGATCATCTCCGTGGTGGCGGTGGTAGTGGTTGCCGGCGGCCTGTTCTGGGCGATGTATCCGACAGCGCCTTCGCAAGAGCCGGAACCGGCCACCGAGGAGATCGCCGGAGAGCTGGCCACCGAGGCTACGCCGCAGGTCCCCGACAAGGCCTCGGTCGCGGTGCTGCCGTTCGAGAATCTGAGCGCTGACCCGGAGCAAGCTTTTTTTGCCGACGGCCTACACGAGAACATCATCTCGACGCTGTCGCAGGTCCAGCGCCTGTTTGTGCCGGCGCGCTATTCGACGCTGCAATACAAGGACGCCGAGGGGGATATCGCCGAGGTCGCGCGCACGCTTGGCGTCGCGCATGTGCTGGAAGGCAGCGTGCAGGTGGTAGGCGACCGGGTGCGCATCACAACGCAGCTCATCGAGGCGGCCACGGGCGGCCATCTCTGGGCGGAGCGTTATGACCGTCCGCTCGACGACGTTCTCGCCCTGCAAGACGAAATTTCCCTCGCGGTGGTCAAGGCCCTGCAAGTCCAGTTGACGGAAGGGGGCCAGGCGGCGCTCGAATGGCGCGGCGGCACCACAAGCCTCGAAGCATGGGCGCTGTGCGAAGAGGGGATAAAATACCTTATCAAGACCAGCAAGGATGACACTCGACGAGCGCGCGAACTGTTGCAGCGCGCGGTCACAATTGACCCGGACTATGGTCTCGCGTGGGGTCGATTAGGTATCGCGGATATTTTCGATTACCGGTATGGCTGGAACTCGGATCCATCGGTTCTGGCACGAGCCAAGGAGATTGCGGATAAGCTCATGGGCAGCGAACCGGATTGGTTTTATGGCTACCTCCTAATGTCGGAAGCCGTAATCCTGCAAGGCGAACATGAAGCGGCCGTGAAATGGGGCGAAAAAGCGGTATCCGTGGCTCCAAATGGCGCTGCCCCCCGTACCCATCTTGCAGTCATTCTTACGCGGGCCGGTCAGATCGACCGAGCCTTGGCGATGATTGACGCGGCGATGAGCCTCAGTCCTTTATATCCGGACTGGTATCTGATGATTAAAGCCGAGGCGCTCATGCTTGCCGGCGCAACCGAAGAGGCCGCCGACCTACTTACCGAATATAACCTTCGCGTACCGAGCGACGTGGAAATGGTGTACTTATTTCCCATTGCTCTCGCGAAGGCGGGTCGGGTGGCGGAAGCGAAGGCGGCGGTCGAACGGTCGCGCGTTAGCAACCCGGATTTTTCGATCGAGGCCGTTCGAGAATTCGCGGACGGCGCATGGCATTATAAGGACCCGGCTGTCCTGGAGTCCCATTTGGATGCCCTGCGCTCGATCGGCGTGCCCGAGCACCCGCCGCGCGCCGGCGACGACACGCCATCGATTGCTGTACTATCGTTCGAGAACTTGAGCGGCGATCCGGAACAAGAGTATTTCGCCCAGGGCTTCGGAATTGATCTCAGCACAATGTTGGGGCGTTACCCCGAGTTCCAGGTAACCGCTCGTGGCGCGGGCACCGAACTGACCGGAGCAGATCCGAGGAAAGTCGCGGCAGAGCTCAATGTCAATTTCGTGTTGGGGGGCTCGGTCCGCCGGGCCGGCGACATCGTACGGATGGAGGCCTACCTCGCCGATGCTTCCGGCAGACAGCTATGGGCCAAGCAGTACGATCGTGATCTGACCGTCGAGAATTTGTTTGCGATTCAGGACGGCATTGCCCAGGATGTCATTGGCGAGATCGCCACGGTCAACGGTGTGATCATAATGACTTTGCTGAGCGACGTCGCGACGACGCGGACCACCGATTTGACGGCCTATCAATGTGTGTTGCGCACTTGGGTATTCTATAATGATTTGAACGAGCCAGATTGATCAGCCCCCATCGACTGGTCCATGGCGATTGTTAGTGCATAACCGGCCTTT
>CAZKTK010000022.1:10199-16574 GCA_964555535.1 uncultured Rhodospirillaceae bacterium | reverse complement strand
TCAGGCTGTCCATGTGCACGCGGATCTTGTTGGCATCCTTGTCGACGCCCTTCTCCTCGAAGTCCCGCAGCACCTTCTCCAGCACATCCTCGTCACCGGGACGCTCGAAGTCGGATAGCACGACCTCCTTCGCATAGGCTTCCGCCGCCTCGCCGCTCAGGCCGAGCAGCTCCGCCGCCCACAGGCCCAGAAGCTTGTTGCGCCGGGCGGCAACCTTGAAGCGCAGTTCCTCGTCATGCTCGAACTTCCTCTCGGCGTCGCGCTCTCGATTGTCGAAAGTGGTCATTGCTGTCTCATGTCCTTATGTGGCTCGGCTCCAAGCCTAACATATTGTACCTGGAATGCGCTCTTACTACCTTGTCCACGCCCGAAATCAAGCCAAGGCTTTCTCATAGATGTGCACCCTGGTCCTGTTGCACCGGCCCGACGACGACTGGCCGCTGATCGTTGCCGCCAACCGCGATGAAATGGAGGACCGTCCCTGGTCGCCACCCGGTCGCCATTGGCCGGACCGCCCCGATGTGGTCGCGGGCCAGGACCTTGAGGCCGGCGGCAGCTGGCTCGGCGTCAACGACCATGGGCTGTTGGCGGGAATTCTCAACCGTCCGGGCGCGCTCGGCCCGGCGCCGGGCATGCGCACGCGCGGCGAACTGGTGCTCGAAGCGCTCGACCACGCCGAAGCCAAGGCCGCGGCCGAAGCGCTGGGCGATCTCGACGGCCGCGCCTGGCGCCCTTTCAATCTGGTCGTCGCCGATGCCGGGGATGCCTTCTGGGTGCGTCATGACGGCAGTGGCGAGGTTGCCGTCGCGCCCCTGCCCCAAGGCTTGTCGATGGTCACGTCCCACGATCCCAACGACCGCCGCTCGACCCGCGTCGATGCCTATCTCGACCGCTTCGCCGATGCCGATACGCCGCGCCCCGATGCCGCCGACTGGACCGCCTGGCAGCGCCTGATGGCCGATACGGGCCCCGCCGCCCAGCCCGATCCCCTCTCGGCCATGTGCGTGATCACCAACCGCGGTTTCGCCACGGTATCGAGTTCCCTGATCGCGCTGGCGCCGGCCACGGGCCTGCGCGCCACATGGCACTGGCGATTCGCTCCGGGCCGCCCGGACCAAACATCGTATGAAGATATTACCTTTCAATAAATTCAAATAGATACAAGCGACTTCCAAACCATACCCTTACATATTCGGTGGGCATTGTGCCCTGCCGCTGTTTGGCGTATGTAGAGGCTCGCGAACGGCCTTCCTGGAAGGCCGTTTTTGCTCTTCTCTGCCCGGGAAAGGGAACGCCATGTCGCGCCGCAGGCAGATATTCGAAGGCAAGGCCAAAGTGCTTTTCGAGGGACCGGAACCCGGCACCCTGGTGCAGTACTTCAAGGACGATGCCACCGCCTACAACAACAAGAAAAAGGGCACGATCACCGGCAAGGGCGTGCTCAACAACCGCATCTCGGAATATCTGATGACGCGGCTGGCCGAGATCGGCATCCCGACCCACTTCGTGCGCCGCCTCAACATGCGCGAGCAGCTCATCAAGGAAGTGGAGATCATCCCCATCGAGGTGGTGGTGCGCAATATCGCGGCCGGCTCGTTCACCCAGCGCTTCGGCGTCGCCGAGGGCACCGCCCTGCCGCGCTCGATCGTCGAGTACTATTACAAATCCGACGAGCTCGACGATCCCATGATCTCGGAAGAGCACATCACAGCCTTCGGCTGGTCGGCCCCGCAGGAGCTCGACGAGATGCTGTCGATGTCGCTGCGCATCAACGACTTCCTCGGCGGCCTGTTCTTCGCCATCGGCATCCGCCTGATCGATTTCAAGGTCGAGTTCGGCCGCCTTTACGAGGGCGACGACATGCGCGTGGTCCTCGCAGACGAGATCAGCCCCGACAATTGCCGCCTCTGGGATCTCAAGACCAACGAGAAACTGGACAAGGACCGTTTCAGGCGCGATCTCGGCAATGTCGAAGAAGCCTACCAGGAGGTTGCCCGCCGCCTCGGTATCCTGCCGGAAAGCGGCCCGCGCGACCTGCAGGGCCCGGAGACCATGCAATGAAGGCAAAAGTCCACGTGGTGCTCAAGCCGGGGGTTCTGGATCCCCAAGGCAAGGCCATTGAGCACGCCCTCGGCCATCTCGGCTTCGACGGTGTCGACGAGGTGCGCCAGGGCAAATATATCGAACTCGACCTCGCCGAGACCGATGCCGAGGCCGCCCGCGCCGCGGTCGATGCCATGTGCGCCAAGCTGCTCGCCAACACCGTGATCGAAAACTACTCGATAGATATCGCCGAATGAGCGCACTGCGCGCCGCCGTCATCGTTTTCCCCGGATCCAACTGCGACCGCGATGTCGCGGTGGCGCTGGAGCGCGCCAATGGCACGGCCCCTGCGATGATCTGGCACGGCGAAACCGAATTGCCGCCCCTCGACCTGATCGTGCTGCCCGGCGGCTTCTCCTACGGTGATTACCTGCGCGGCGGGGCGATGGCGGCGCGCTCGCCGGTGATGCGAGAGGTGGCCGCCCGGGCAAAAGCCGGCGTTGCCGTGCTCGGCATCTGCAACGGCTTCCAGGTGCTTACCGAATGCGGCCTGTTGCCGGGCGTCTTGATGCGCAATCGCGACCTGCGCTTCCTCTGCCGCGACGTGGCGCTGACGGTCGGCGAGGCTGGCGGCCCCTTCATGGCGGCCTATCGGGCCGGCGAGGAAGTGACCTTCCCCATCGCCCACAACGAAGGCAATTTCTTCACCGACGACGAGACGCTGGCGCGCCTCGAAGGCGAGAACCGCGTGGCCTTCCGCTATGCCGCCGGTGCCCCCAACGGTGCCGCCAACGATATCGCCGGCATCACCGACGAAACGGGCCGCATCCTCGGCCTCATGCCCCATCCCGAACGCGCCATCGGCCCGGAGCTCGGCGGCAGCGACGGCGCACGGCTGTTCGCGGCCCTGGCGGAGACCGTCAATGCGTGACATCGCCCTCGAACACGGTCTCAGCGAGACGGAATACGACGACATCGTGCGCCATATGGGGCGCGAGCCGAACATCACCGAGCTCGGCATCTTCTCGGCCATGTGGAGCGAGCATTGCTCCTACAAATCCTCGCGCATCCACCTTGCCAAGCTGCCCACCGAGGCGCCCTGGGTGATCCAGGGGCCGGGCGAGAATGCCGGTGTGGTCGATATCGGCGACGGCCAGGCTGCCATCTTCAAGATGGAGAGCCACAACCACCCGTCATACATCGAGCCCTATCAGGGCGCGGCCACGGGCGTCGGCGGAATCCTGCGCGACATCTTCACCATGGGTGCGCGGCCCGTCGCCAATTTGAACTGCCTGCGTTTCGGCTCGCCCGAGCATCCCAAGTCGCGGCATCTGGTGGCCGGTGTCGTCGGCGGCATCGGCGGCTACGGCAACTGCATCGGCGTGCCGACCGTCGGCGGCGAATGCTCCTTCGATGCGCGCTATGACGGCAACATTCTGGTCAACGCCATGACCGTCGGCCTGGCGGACGCGGACAAGATCTTCTATGCGACAGCCAGCGGTGTCGGCAGCCCGGTGGTCTATGTGGGCTCCAAGACAGGGCGCGACGGCATCCACGGCGCCTCCATGGCATCCGCCTCCTTCGGCGACGACGTGGAGGAGAAGCGCCCCACCGTGCAGGTGGGCGATCCGTTCACGGAAAAGCTTCTGGTCGAGGCCTGTCTTGAGCTGATGGCCACCGACGCCATCATCGGCATCCAGGACATGGGTGCGGCGGGGTTGACGTCTTCGGCGGTCGAGATGGCGGCCAAGGGCAATGCGGGTTTCCGCCTGGAACTCGACAAGGTGCCGGCTCGGGAAGAAGGCATGACCCCTTACGAGCTCATGCTGTCCGAAAGCCAGGAGCGCATGCTGATGGTGCTGCGCCCGGGCGCCGAGGCCCAGGCCCATGCCATCTTCGAAAAATGGGAGCTCGATTTCGCCGTCATCGGCGAGGTTACCGACGGCGATCGTCTGGTGCTGACCTGGGATGGCGAGGTGGTGGCCGATATGCCCGTCGAGCCCCTGGCCGAGGGCGTGCGCTATGACCGCCCCTATACGGAGCCGCCCAAACCTGACCCCCCGCCCGGCCTGCCCGAGGCGGATTTCGGCGAAAGCCTTCTGGCCCTGCTCGCCGGCCCCGATCTCGGCTCCCGGCTGTGGATATGGGACCAGTACGACCACATGGTGATGGGCGACACCGTACAGCGGCCCGGCGGCGATGCGGCCGTGGTGCGCGTGCACGGCACGGACAAGGGCCTGGCCATGAGTGCCGATTGCACGCCCCGCTATTGCGAGGCCGACCCGGAACGCGGCGGCATGCAGGCCGTGGCCGAGGCCTGGCGGAACCTGAGCGCTGCCGGTGCCAGGCCGCTGGCGATTACCGACTGCCTCAATTTCGGCAATCCGGAACGGCCTGAGATCATGGCCCAGTTCGTCTTCGCCCTGCGCGGCATGGCCGAAGCCTGCGAAGCTCTCGACTTCCCCGTCGTCTCGGGCAATGTCTCCTTCTACAACGAGACCGAGGACCGCAATATTCCGCCTACCCCGCAGGTGGGCGGCGTCGGCCTGATCGGCGATATCGCACAGATGGCATCGCCCGCCTTGCCTGCGCCCGACATGACCTTGATTCTGATCGGCGACAGCGGTGCCCACCTTGGCCAATCCCTCTATGCCCGGCTGCTGTTGGGTGAGGATCGCGGCGCCCCGCCGCCCGTCGATCTCGCAACCGAGCGCCGGAACGGCGATTTCGTGCGCGGCCTCGTGGAACAGGGGCACATAGCCTGCTGCCACGACATTTCCGATGGCGGGCTATATGCGACCGTCGCCGAGATGGTTGCGGCAAGCGGCATCGGCGCCAATATCGACGGACCGGACGAGGCCGGCTGGCTGTTCGGCGAAGATCAGGCGCGCTATGTGCTCGCCACGGACGACCCCGAGGCCGTTCTGGCGGCTGCCGAGGCGGCCGGGGTTGCAGCCAGCGCAATAGGGACCAGCGGTGGTGGCGCGTTGACACGCAATGGCGCCAATGCCATATCGGTGGGCGACTTGCAGGCGGCACGCGAACGCTGGCTGCCGGCCTATATGGCCAAAGAATAAAGGGATACTGCCATGGCGATGGACGCCAGTGAAATCGAGCGCCTGATCCGCGAAGGCATTCCCGACGCCGATGTGCGCCTGGAAGACCTGCGGGGCGATGGCGACCACTACGCGGCTTATGTCAGCTCGCCCTCTTTCCAGGGCAAGTCGCGGGTGCAACAGCACCAAATGGTCTATGCCGCGCTGCAAGGCAGCATGGCAAGCGCGCTGCATGCGCTGGCCATCCAGACCTCTGTTCCGGACGATGCCTGACCGGGGGGCGGGCTAACAAGCAAGGAGACTTGACCATGACCGACGGCAACCCCGTGTTCGAACGCATCGAATCCGAAATCGGCTCTCACCCTGTCGTGCTTTTCATGAAAGGCACGCCGATCTTTCCGCAATGCGGCTTCTCCGCCCTTGTGGTGCAGGTGCTGAGCCATATGGGCGTCAAGTTCAAGAGCATCGACGTGCTCAACGAGCCCGACATCCGCGAAGGTATCAAGCAGTTCAGCAACTGGCCGACCATCCCGCAGCTCTACGTCAACAACGAGTTCGTCGGCGGCGCCGACATCGTGCGCGAGATGTACGAGAACGGCGAACTGACCCAGCTCATGGGCAAACACGGCATCGCGGTAGAGGCGGCGTAAGCGATACCCTCTCGAAACAGCTCAGTTCTTACCGACTGCGCGCCCGGTAATATCGTCCCCAATCTGGACGCTATTGCCGGGCGTTATCTCGTTGTAGCGAGTTGCGACGAGGACTCGGGCACGCTGGCGAGGCGGAGAGCATCGAGAATGTCCTCTATCGAGGATGCATCGATGTTGAATTTATGGAGCTCGGCGCGCTGCGCTTCGATCGAGAAGCCGGGATAGACTTCTTCGATCCTGGCCGCGGCCGCCCTTGCCTCCTCCAGACGGCCCAGCCGGGCATAGGCCATGGCCCGATCCACATGGGTCCAATGGTAATCCTCCAGGTCCAGTTTCAAGGCGTCTGCAAGTGCCGCCTCGTAACGGCCCTTGAGGAAATGATCCAGGAATGTCGGGAAGTACCACCATGTCGGATGGTTGGGTTGAAGCGACATTGCCTGACGGACCAGCCCAATACCGCGTTCCCACTCGCCCATATAGGAAAGACGCAGGCCGACATCCGCCAAGACATCCGGATCATGGGGGTTCAGCTTGAGCGTGGTTTCGGCCTCGACCAAGAATTCGTCGCGCTCATGCAGGAAAAAATGGGCGATGGCCTTCTTGCTGTGGGCGCCGCGGCGCCAGCG
>CAZKTK010000022.1:0-10099 GCA_964555535.1 uncultured Rhodospirillaceae bacterium | reverse complement strand
CCAGCGGATCGGGGCGCACATCCAGCCCCAAATCATAGGCGGTGGTATAGAACTCCGACAGCCAGACCCAGGCGTCGACATAGTCGGGCTCGGCCGCCACCGCCTCTTCCAGACACTCAAGCAAAGCCGGATATTCCTTGAGCGTCACATGCTCCCAATAGACCTTGGCCAGCAGCACGCAGTCATAACTCGCCAAGCTTTCGGGGGCCTTACGCTTGGCTTCCGTCCTGTCGCGTTCCAATAACACCCCGTAGACACCCGCGAGCATCGCCGAGATGCGCGTGGCGATTTCGTCCTGAATGGCAAAAATACCGGTGGCGCTCAGGTCTCGCTCGTAAGTCTCGCTCCACATGTGTGCGCCATCGCCGGTATCGACGAGCTGAGCGGTGACGCGCACCGTTCCGGCGTCGCGGCGGACGCTTCCCTCGAGCACGTAAGCGGCACCGAGATTGCGGCCTACTTCGCGAACATCCACGGCCATGTCGCGATATTGGAACGACGAATTGCGGGCGATCACCTTGAGGTCGGCAAAGGCGGCCAGACGGGTGAGGATTTCCGCGGCAACACCATCCGCGAAAAACTCCTGTGCCGGGTCGTTGCTCAGATTGTCGAACGGGAGAACCGCGATGGAGGGCCCGCCTTGCCGCGCGTCGATATGGCCTTCCGGTACTGTCGATTGCGGCGCGAATTGGAACCATCCTGCGGCGATAGCGATCACCAGCACCAGTGCGACGACAAACGGGGTCAACCTGACATTGGCGAGCGGGGTCTGGCTCTCGTCCGCCAATGCGGGCTTGACGGCGGCGGCGGCCTGATCGGAGCGACCTTCTCCGGAGCTTGTCAGAATCCGCTGATAGAGCGATGTGGTCGCTTCCGACGGATCAACGCCAAGCTCCACTTTCAACGTTTCGATACAAGTCTTGTAGTGTTGGATGGCATCCGTGCGCCGCCCCAGCTCTTCCAGGCATCGCATGACCGCCCGATGAGCGGCCTCCTGGAATTTGTCGACGCTCAGAATTCTTCGGGCAATCCGCAGGCCGTCTTCGGCAGCCCCCTCATCCTCATAGATGTCGAGGAGCTTGAGCATGGCCTGAAGGCCGGCATCGTTCAGCCCGCGTCTTGCCTCGGTCAGCCATTCCTCGTAGGCGGGCTCGTTGATATCCAGGCCCTCAAGGAACTCACCGCTATAGATATCGAGGGCCTTCTCGAGGCTTTGGGCGGAACCGTCTTCAACCAAGGCCTTGAACGCGACGACATCGACCGGCAGCTTGTCAGGCTCGATGCTCAGAGCGTCCGATGTGACCACGAGACCGGCGTGATCCGCCAATGACGCCGACTTGCGAAGCTCGCGGATCGTCTGGCGCAGGCTTTGGCGGGCATGCTCGTCGTCGCTGCGGCTCCACAGCAGAGACGCCAGCTTGTCGCGCCGCTGCGCCTCACCCGCGTTCATCGCAAGATAGCCGAGCAGCGCCTGCGCTCGTTTTTGGCGTAAAGGGACGGCGTCACCGGATGCCGTCCGAATATTGAAGCCGCCGAATAGGTCTAGGCGCAGGTCGCCCATGGTTCGATAAGCCCCCCGAACACGAACGCCCGATGCTAAGGCTTTCCTGGGCGAATCGCGACCCCGGTATTGTACAAATAGCCGACAACACGCACCGCTGCCCGGCCGCCGAATGTCTCGAATTCGTCAGCGAACGCCGCTTTCGCCGTCGCGCATGGTGCTTTTCACGCCGTCTTCACGGCTCGTCTGACGCCGGCTTCACGCTCCGCCCCATAGGCTTCCTGGACGATCTCGGCTGGAACGCATCCCGCAACTCGCCGGGGGGCCGCGCAGCCAAGACCTCCGGTTTTGGCTTTGCAGTGTGAGCGGGAAGAATCGAAATCCTAGGAGGGTTAGAATGAGAAATATTTGGATAACGGCAGCACTCGCGATTTCCATGGCGCTGGCTCAGACGGCGAACGCCGGAACGCTGGAAGTCACGGGCCAGAATGTCGGTATCGACGATCCGGCCGAAACCTTCGAACTCGTCAACGGCCAGACTTATCTGTTGCTGAAATACCGGCAGGTCCATCTCGGTTACAGCGAAGGCAATCCGCTCCACAACGCGATCTCGACCTGTTCGGCAAGCTGTACCATGGACGCTGACGGAAGCACCGGAATGTGCTTTGGCGGATGCACCGGCTATGACGTCGATGGCGACATCTACCACCTTGTTTGGGACGGCTTCGCCGATGGGACCTGGACCATGGTCGGCGGCACCGGCAAGTGGCAAGGCGCCAGCGGCGGCGGCAATTGGTATCCCAACACCCTGGCCTCCACCGTCTTCACCAACCCGAAATGGGACGGCAGCATCACCTTGCAATAGCACCGACACACATTCGAGGATGCACACACATTCGGGCCGGCCCACTCTGGGTCGGCCCTTTTGTCTTCCGCGCGCCCTAGCGCCGGGCGATGCTCAGTCGTTTGCCAGAACCAGCTGCTGGTCGACGATCTCCTGGTCGATGAAGTCCAGCATCTCCGCGTGCATCGCTTCGAAGCTCTCGCGTCGCTCGTCGTCGGGCACATCGTCCTCGGTGATGGCGATCGCCGCCATGGCATCGCGCGCGGCGGCGAAGTCGCCCACCCGGCGATAGAGGTTCGCCACGAGGAACCGCAGAGTGAGACGGAACCCGCGGTCGATGGCAGGCTCTCCCAGCTTGGCCTCGACGGCGGTGCGCGCCGCATTGGCGTATTCCCCATAGAGATGCGGCGCACATTGGTCCGCCTGCCAGCTCGCCTGAAGATATATCGCCCACAGCTCGCGCCCGGATCGCCCATCGCCTCGGTCAGCAAGGCAAAGAGATAGTACGTGGTATGCGCCTCCATGGCCGCGCGATACTCGGCAGTCTCGATGATGTCCGCGATCTGCGCCAGTTCGGCCTCGGAAAAGCTCTCCTTGTACATGACGAAACCGTTGGGACAGACCGGCAGCGGCCTGGGAAACGGCATGTAGGAGACCGGCTCGAGATCGTAATGCGCCCCGAACGTCGAATGGGTTCCAACCGTCAGCCCCGGAAAGCTCTCGCCGCCGAGGGGACAGGTGAAAGTCTCGGTGATGACATGCTCGCCAAGAGGCTCGGAACAGGTGATGGCGGCGACGGCACCGTGACTTGCCGCCAGAAGGCCGAGGCATAGCGCTGCCGCGATGGGGCGGCGCATCAGTCCTGAACCCAATCCAGGCCGGCCACTTTCCAGCCTTCGAGCGTGCCGCGATGACCGTGCTCGTCCTTGTTGCCCTCGAAACCGCCGATGATGTTGTAACAACGCGTGAAACCGGCAGCGGTGACCGCCTTCGCCGCATTCACGGAGCGCACGCCGGAGCGACAGAGGAAGAGCAGCGGCACATCGTTGCTGTCGGCCAAGGCGCACACCCCATCGAGAAAATCGGCATTGGTGCCCATGCCGGGACCCAGCTGCCACGGCACGAGATGCGCCTCCGTGCCGAGATTGGTCAGGTTCGGGCGGCCCACATAGCCCCATTCGGCGGGCGTGCGCACGTCCACCAGGACGGCACTCCGTTCCCGCGCCAGCATCTCCCAGGCTTCGCTCGGCTTACATCGCCCGCATAGGCACTTCCGGTCATTCGGTCATCCTTTGGCTGTTTTCGCCATCATAGCAACATCGCGCTGCGATGCAGGGCTTGACAGGCCCCGGCGCACGGCTATGTTCGCGGCAAATCGCATTTGGAGGCGGTGCTGCGGCGCTGCGCGCAATCATGGCTAAGCCCACGACCGTCAAGATCCGTCTCAACAGCAGCGCCGGCACCGGTCATTTCTATGTGACCAAGAAGAACCCGCGCAACATGACGGGAAAGATGGAGATCAAGAAATACGATCCCGTGGCGCGCAAGCACGTCATGTACAAGGAAGGCAAGATCAAGTAGCGCCACGCCGGCGATACTGTGAGATCCCGCGACGGCGGCCGCCACGGCCGCCGTCGTCGCGTTTGGGGACGGCTACTCCTTCAGCAGGCCGCGGCTGCGATGCCAGTCGACGATGGCCTCTTCCGGATAGCCGTCGAAGCGCGCGCCCGCCGCCGCCTCGCCCGGGCGTGCCCACGCGGGCGCACTGCCCAGCATGAGATGCACAACCGCTGATTCGGGTGGTCGCGGCAGTGGCGTGTCGATCGCCGATGCCAAGGGATAGACCCAATCCGGCCAGCGTGGATCGGAAGCCCACAAGGCGCTGCCGCAACGGGCACAGAAATGGCGCCGCATGAAGCTCAACCCATCCGCCTCCGCGCCACCGTCGACAGCATCGCCGGCGGCACGATAGACAGACAGGCTTTCCTCACCATCAACTTTAAGGGTTTCCGACAAGCCCATAATGTTTATCGCATATCCACCGCCACCATCTGTCTTTCGGCAAATCGTGCAATAGCAGCGATTGAAAGGATACGGCGTCTCGGATTCGAGGTGAAAACGGACGGCACCGCAGCAACAGGATCCATCCAGGCGCATGGCACGCTCCCAAAATCAAGTATGTGTCGGCCGTCACATTTACCCATCTGGCCAAGCCGGGGAATACCCTTATATCAATAAAGGCTATACTCCGAACCGGGTCGAGGGGGCAGACGAAAGCTTAATAACGTTTCTGAAATCGAAAGTGCTGGGCAGCAACGACACGCAACTGGTTGCGCCGCGCCGGGATCTGCAAAAGCATCGCCGAAGCGCCATATTCGCGCCCGCCATGCTCGATGCCAATGGCGAGATGTTCGAGGGCCAAGTGCTCAATATTTCTCGCGGCGGCGCGCTGGTCCAGATAGAGCGCCCTTTCAGCCCGTCCGACGAATTCACCATCCGCATCGACGGCAATGAACCGTTGCGGGCTATCCTCGTGCGCACCAACGAAGACAAGCACGGCATCGCCTTTCGGGAGGACCCGAGTACGGTGGCGGGCGTGGTCGACCGCCTGCTCGCCGCGCAGGACAATGTCGCCGACCTGCGCGCCCACCCGCGCCGGCTCGTTCTGCTCGGCGCCCCGTTCCACTTCGATGGCGGCGAGGTGGTCTGCAAGATCCAGAACATCTCTCGCGGCGGCGTCTTCGTGCGCAGCGAGACACCCATGGTTAAGGACGCCAATTTCTCGCTGACCATCGGCCGTTTCGGCGCCGTGCCGTGCGCCTCGAAGCGACGGGCATGGGCTGCCAGTTTCTGGAAGAACCGTCGGAAATCGAACAGCGCATCGGACACTTGCTGCCAAACGCTAGCTAGACTCCGTCAAACAATCGAAAACATCGCCTTCGGCCGGGCGCCCGAGAATATGGGCGTTGTGCCACAAGGCGTAGAACAGCAGTGTCCAGGCAGCGAACGCGCGCCGCTTGTCGAGGCGGGAAAACACGCCCTCGACGCGTCCCGGCAGACATATCTCGGCGATGCCGGGCTGCGCCGCGACGAGCGGGCCCAGACGCGCCGCCTGGGTCTCCATCCAAGGGCCCACGGGAACGGTGAAGCCGCGCTTGTCGGCAAACGGCTCGGCCACCGGCAGGACCTTGTCGAGCCAACGCCGCAGGATCCACTTGCCGAGGCGTCCGCGTAACTTGAACTTGTCCGGCAGGGCATAGGCGAACGCGGCAAAGCGAATATCGACGAAAGGCGTGCGCCCTTCGAGGCCATGCGCCATCAGGCAGCGATCCAGCTTGATCAGCAGATCGTTGGGCAGCCATTCGGCGATATCGCCAGCCTGCAGGGCCTGTAGCCAGCTGCTGCCGGGCGGGGCGCCAGCCTCCGCATCGGCAATGCCGTCGCGCCAACCGTCAGGTGCCTGCCGCAAGACATCCAGACCATCGAAGATGCCGCGGCCGCGCATCGGCTTGCCGCCGAGCAGGCGCGGGCGCAGGGCGGCCCGGTAGCGCCCGTAGCCGGCCAGCATCTCATCGCCCCCCTCGCCCGTCAGCACGACCTTCACGTCCTCCGCCGCCGCCTCAGCCAAGAGGTAGCTCGGCACGATGGCATAGTCGGCACAGGCATCGTCGACCGCGGCAGCGATACGCGGCAGTTTTGCCCAGAAATCGGCCGCGGTGACCGCAATCTCGCGATGCTCTGCACCGACGGCAGCGGCGACCGTCGCCGCGCGGGCGCGCTCGTCGGCCACGCCCGTGCCAGGGAAGCCCGCCGTGTAGGCGAGCACCGGCGCCGACTCCAGGCGCGCCATCATGGCCAGCACCGCACTCGAATCCAGACCGCCGGAGAGGAACATGCCATAGGGCACGTCCGAGCGCCGGTGACAGCGAACCGTGTCTTCAAGCGCCGCGTCGAAGGCTTGCAACGCCTCGTCCTCGCTGGCGAACTTGTACCTCCCCTCGGGCAACGCCGGCAGGCGCCGACGCGATGTCACGCGCCCGCCGGATACCGTGATCGTCTCGCCCGGCAGAACCCTTTCCACGCCGCGAATCAGCGTTTGCCGCCCGGTAGAGAACTGAAGCTGCAGGAAGCCATCGCGGGCCCCGTTATCGACCGCGGGTTCGACCAATCCGGCGGCGACAAGGGCCTGCGGCTCGGAGGCGAAAGCCAGGCCGAACACCCCCTCGGTCACATAGAGCGGCTTGATGCCGAAAGGATCGCGGGCGAGGATCAGCTCTTCCCTTTCGCGGTCGTGAATGGCGATGGCATACATGCCGCGCAAATGGTCGGTGAAGTCGGCGCCATGGTGGCGCCACAGGTGCAGCGGCGGCTCGCAGTCCGATCGCGTCGCAAAGGCGATATCGTCGTAGGCATCCCGCAGTTCGGGATCGTTGTAGATCTCGCCATTGGCAACCAGCACGGCGCCCGCCTCTCGCTGCCACTCGCCGATGGGCTGGTCCCCGGTCTCGAGATCGACAATGGCGAGGCGGGTGTGAACCATGCCGATGGAGCCGGAGACATGGCGCCCGCCGCCGTCTGGACCGCGATGGCCAAGTGCCTCGGCCATGGCATCGAGCATGGCACCGTCCGGCGCGCCGTCGGCGGTGAAAATCCCGGCGATGCCGCACATCAGGCGATGTGCTCCAGGAAGTCGAGATAGCGGGCGACGACCGCGTCCTCGGTATAGGCGTCGTCGTAGGTGGCCCGCCCGGCAGCCGTGAGATGGGCCGCCAGGCCCGGCTCGCCCGCACGGCGGATGGCGGCCGCCAGGGCCTGGGCATCTTCCTTCGGCACCAGCAGGCCGTTGTTGTCGGGATCGATCAGTTGCATGGGCCCCTCGGCGGCGCATGACACCACCGGTACATGATGCGCCCAGGCTTCGATGACGATATTGCCGAGCGGTTCGATGCGCGACGAACAGACGAAGACATCGGCGGCTGCCAGCAAGGCGGCCACATCGTCGCGCCAGCCCAGAAAGCGCACGCGTTCCGTCACACCCAGTTCGGCAGCCTGGCTCTGCAACGCCCCACGCAAGGGCCCCTCGCCGGCCAGCCAGAGATAATGCTCCGGCAAGCTGGCCATCGCGTCGAGCAACACATCGAAGCCCTTGTTTTCGTGCAGCCGGCCCATGGCAACGATCAGGGGCGCATCGCGCGGCGTATCCAAGGTCTCGCGCGGGATGGCGGGCAGGCTTTTCGCATCGACGAAATTGGGCAGGTAGTGCGCGCGCTCCGCGGGCCAGCCCTCGCGCACGAGATAATCGACGATGTCGGGGGTGTTGCCCACCAGATGATCGCAGCCCTTGTAGTAGGCGATGTCATAGTAGCCGCCGAGGCGCGCCACATGAACGAAGGACGCCTTGCAGCCCTGCCGCGCCCGGCGCGTGGCGCGCGTGGCGCGGTTCATCCAGCTCAGGACCACATCGGGCCGCTGTGCTTCGATCAGCCGGCGCAGACCCCGCGACGTCGTGAAATCGAAATAGCCACCGAACGGCTGGGTCTCGACAACCACTTCGTCGCCCGCCAGTACCGCCTCTCGCCTCGGCTCGGACCTGATCACCACGGTCTGGTCTATGCCACGCCTTGCCAAAGCACAGGCCAGGCGCTCGAAGAAAGCTTCGGCCCCGCCGTGGCGCGCGCCGGCCATGGTTTGCATCAGCCTCATGTTGGGGTGTCCTCGTCGCCCTCCAAGGATGCCTTGAGGTGCGACAGGAGAGGATAGAGTGCGGCCATGACGGCGATGAGCAGGCCATAGCCGCCCTCTCGATAGCCCTTGCGCAGGACGTAGCATTTGAACAGGCGCCCGATGCTGCGCCGCAGGATCCACCACAGCGGCGGCAATGGCTTGCCGGATGCCCGAATGTCCGCGGCGCTTGCGTCCGTGTAGCGCTTCAGGCGTTCGATCATGTCGTTCAGGTCGCGGTCGACGTAATGGGCAATCGGCGTCGTCAGCCAGCGCTTCGGGCCTTCCAGAACCAGGCTGGGATGCACTCGTTGGGCGCCCCAGCGCTTGGCCCCACGGCTGGACAGGCGCGGCGCCGCACCGACACCCCACGAACCACCCCAGCCATGACGCACCAATCGGTCGCCGATATAATTGTCGAAGGGAACCAGAAAATAGCCCGGCGCGGCCGTCGCCACGGTTTTCCGTATCTCGGCGAACAGCGCCTCGGGCACGCGCTCGTCCGCATCCACCTCGAGAATCCAATCGCCTTTGGCGGCATCCAGGCCCGTATTGCGCCGGTCGCCCTCGATCGGCCAGGCGCCTTCGATCACCGTATCGGCAAATTGCTCGGCAATGGCTTTCGAGCCGTCGCTGCATCGGTCGAGCACGACCACGATATCGTCGGCCGGCCGCAGGCACGCCAGGCAGGCGGCCAGCTGGTGCGCCTCATTGTGGGCCACCACCACGGCCGAGAGGCGCGTCCCGTCCCCGCTCACGGCTCCGAAACCCGACAGCGCTGCCACAGCGATAGCGCTGCCGCCTCCACGGCATCGACGCTCAGGGTGCCCATCAAGCTGTCGGTGGTGCGGTGGTCGTAATCCGGCGCGGCGATCAAGGCCTCGAAGCTTTCCGGCGTTCTCACCACCGCGCTTTGCGGCCCCCAGGGCGCGTAGTGCTCATCGCGGCTCGGACCGAACAGGCCGAGGGTCGGTATCCCCGTTGCCGCGGCGATATGCATCAAGCCGGAGTCATTGCCGATATAAAGATCGCAGCGCTGTATCACGGCGGCCGTGGTCAAAAGGTCGAGCTGACCGACCAGATTGATCGCATCATCGCTCGTCATCTCTGCGGCAACGGCTTCCTCGCCCGGACCGCCGAGCAAGACCACCCGCGCACGCGCAAGCGGCCCCGCCGGCCCCGTCAGGCGCTGCACCAAGGCACTGAAGCGTTCCGCCGGCCACTCCTTACCGCGCCAATTCGCGGTCGGCCCGAGCGCCAGCAGAGGCCTGCCATCGCCCAAATGCCGCTCCGCCGCCGCATGATGCGCTTGCCCGATCCACAGGCGCGGTGCCGGAGGCGGATCAAGGCTCAAGACCTCCGCCAGGCGCTCGACTTGATGGCGGCCGTCTGGCCGGCTACGCAAGACGCGCTTGCGCCCGGCCCACAGCAAGAAAGGCATGACCGAGTTGCGGAGATCCACAAGCAAATCCCAGCGTTTGCCGACACAGGCACGCCACAGCGCACGCCAATGGCCGGCCCAGCGCTGCTTGCCGAGCGCCAAAACCTGTTCGACCTGGGGCACCGCCTCGAACAGTCCGGCCGCGGCCGGCCCACACGCGACGGTTATGCGCGCATCCGCGTATTTGTCGACCAGGGCGCCGAGCAAGCTGCATGAGAGCACCGCATCGCCAATACGCGTCGAGGTGATGAAAAGGATATTCACACCATGATCCGTGCCAACTGCCCGGCGGCGTGGTCCCAGCTCTCATTCTCCTGGCTCTCCCGGGCATGCTCGCTGAAGCCGTTGAACACATCGGTGTCCAGCAACAGCGCCTTCGCGGCGGCCGCAAAGCCATCGTCGGTATCGACCAGATAGCCGCTCTTGCCATCGCGCATCCGCTCCTTGGCGGCACCGAGCGGGCGGGCGACACACGGCAGACCGACGGACTGGGATTCCGCCAGCGTGCTGCAGAGCATGTCCCGCTCGCTGCCGGGATAGAGATGCGCGCGCGCCTGGCGATACACCTCGATCATCTCCGGATCAGAGAGAG
>CAZKTK010000021.1:0-17020 GCA_964555535.1 uncultured Rhodospirillaceae bacterium | reverse complement strand
CGCCATGTGGTAGAGCGTCTGCATATCGAAGGCGGAATATTCCGCGCAATATTCGCCATAATCGAACAGGCCCGTATCGCCGATGATCTCGGGAATATCCGGATCGCTGGATAGGAAGTGCGTTCCCATCGTCGGCTCATTGTTATCGAGCTTCTGACGTATCGTGTTAGGCAGCATCATCGCCGGATCTCCGTTTCATCATCGCTTCGACATCGGCGCGGCGGGGAATGGGAGCGACCGCCCCGTAACCCGTGGTCGACAGTGCCGCGGCGGCATTGGCATAGGTCGCGGCCGCAAGGCTGTCGGCACCGCGCACGGTCTCGGCAAGAAAGGCGCCGTCGAAAGTGTCGCCGGCACCGGAAGCATCGATGGCGGCGATCGCATGGCCAGCCAGGCGCTGTCGCCCCTCGCCGGCCGCAAGCAGCGCACCCTCGGCGCCCATCTTGACCACCACGGTTCCCACGCCAAGGCCGAGATAGTGCTCGGCAATGGCCTCGGCCGAATTGGCGCCCGTGAGCTGCCGCCCTTCTTCCAGGTTCGTAAGAACATAGTCCGCCGCCGCGAGGCCGGCATGGATTACCGCCCGGGCACGCGCCAGCGGCCACAGCGAGAGCCGCAGGTTGGGGTCGTAGGAAACCCGCGTGCCGGCGGCGCGCGCAATCTCGATGGCGCGGAAGACCGTGTCGGCGGCACTGGCGCTGATGGCCTGGCTGATGCCGGAGACATGCAGAATTTCCGCCTCGGCGATCAGGCTTTGCGGCAGGTCCTCGGGCCGCATCCGGCTCGCTGCCGAGCCCGCCCGCAGATAGCTGAAGCGGTGCCCGTCCGGGCCGTGGTCGATGAAATAGACCGCCGTGTGCGCGGCCTCGTCGCGCTTGACGCCGCTGCTATCGACGCCTTCGCGTTGCCAAAGGTCGATGAACGAGTCAGCAAAGGTATCCGCGCCGAGCGCCGTGACATAGCCGACCGCTGCGCCCTGGCGGGCCGCAGCGATGGCGCAATTGGAGGTATCGCCGCCATGGCCGGCAAGGTAATGCCCCGGCGGCCCGTCCGGCAGCTGGCTGAACTCGGCCATGGGCTCGCCGAGACAGACGATGGCCGGCGCCCCGCTCACGCCAGCGCCTTCTGCAGCTCGCGGGCCGCTGCGATCATGTCATCGCGCGCCCCTGCCGTAAGCTTGCCGCCAACGCCCACGAAGGCCGCGCCGGCCGCCAGCCAGTCGGCGATATCGCCCGCGCCGATGCCGCCGGTCGGTACCATCTCGACGCCCGGGAAGACCGAGCGCAGGGCCTTGAAATGGGCCAGCCCGAGCGTCGAGGCCGGGAATATCTTGACCGCGTCCGCGCCCGCATCGACAGCGGCCTTGACCTCGCTCGGTGTCATGGCACCCAGCAGGCATGCCGCACCGCGGGCATGACACAGCGCCGGCAGCGCCGGCACGACGCAGGGCGAGACCAGGAAGCGCGCGCCGGCATCGAGGCAACGCTTTGCCTGATCCGCGTTCATCACGGTTCCGGCGCCGACCAGCGTGTTGCCGCGCCCGACCAGCCGCTCGATCAGAGCGACCGCGCCCGGCACGGTCAGGGTGATCTCGAACACCGAAAGGCCCGCCTCGGCAAGCCAATCGAACGCCGAAGCCGTCGCTTCCGCGCTCGACAAGCGTAGCACCGGCACCAGCCGCGCCTCGCTAAGCGCCGACAGCACGTCCTGGGGCGTGGTCAGAACGCCGCCTGGTAGATCGCCAGCGCGTCGTCGTAGCCGACCTCGCGCGGGTTGTTGACCAGCAGGCGCTGCTGCTTCATGGCATCCTCGGCCATCATCGGCAGCTGATTGTGGCTCACGCCCACATCGCGCAGCCGGTTTTCGATGGAAAGGTCGTCGATGAGCGTCTCGAAGCCCGCCGCCAGGCGCTCGGTCATACCATCGCCCGCCTGCAGGCCGGGAATGGCGATGCCGGCGATCTCCGCATACTGGCTCTCGGCCACCGGGGCGTTGAATCGCAGCACATGGGGCAGCACCAAGGAATTCGAGAGCCCGTGCGGCACGTGGAAATGCCCGCCGACGGGATAGGCAAGCGCGTGCACCGCGGCGCAGGGCGCGTTGGCAAACGACATGCCGGCGAGCAGGGAGCCTAGCAGCATGGCGGCACGTGCGTCGCGATTGCCGCCATCCTCGCAGGCGGTGCGGATATTGCTGCCCAGCAGCGACAGCGCCTCGCGCGCCAGGGCGTCGGACACCGGGTTCTTCTTGAGCTTGGTCGTATACGCCTCGATGGCGTGCACCATGGCGTCGATGCCCGTCGCCGCCGTCACCTTGGGCGGCAGGCCGAGGGTCAGATCCGCATCCAGCACCGCGTAGTCCGCATAGAGAATGGGCGACACCGCGCCCATCTTGGTCGCCTCGCCGGTGGTAACAATGGCGATCGGTGTGACCTCCGACCCTGTGCCCGCCGTGGTCGGCACCTGGATCAGCGGCAAACGCTCGCCGCGCGCTTTGCCGACGCCATAGGCCTCCGCCAGGGGCTGGTCGGAGCGGGCCAGGAAGGCCGCCAGCTTCGCGGTATCCATGGAGCTGCCGCCGCCGAAGCCTATAACCGCACCGGCACCGCACTCGCGCGCCAGGGCGCCTGCCTCGAGAACCGAGGCCTCCGGCGGATCAGCCTCGACCTTGTCGTACAACGTCACCGCCACGCCGGCGTCCTCAAGCCCGGCCAGAGCCGTATCGAGCAAGCCGAGCCCCTTGATGCCAGGATCGGTGACCACCTTTACGAGCTCGCCCAATCGTGCACTCGAGCCCGGCTCGGAGAGGATGGTCTTGATGGTCTGAATTTGGAATCCTTGCATGCTTGCCTCTTTGGGTTCTTCCGTTCCTGCGCTCAACCAGCGGCGCGCCGGTTCAGATAGCCCATTTCGCTGTACGCCGCATTACCGATCATGTGGCCACGGAAAGTATTCCAGCTTTCGAAGACCCGCTGGCCGATTTCCGTCTTGGCCGCCGTCTCGCGCAGCACGTCCTCGGCGTTCGACAGCATCATCGATACCACCTCGTCCGGGAAGTGACGCACGTCCACATCGTGCTTCTCCTTCAAGGTGTGCAGCGCCGTGGCATTGTAGGCGGTGGTTTCGAAGATCATGCGACCGTTGTCCTCGGCCGCCGCGGCCTGGACGATGGCCTTGAGGTCGTCCGGCAGTTCTTCATAGGCTTCGTTGTTCACCACGAGCGAAATGGCCGGGCCGGGCTCGTGAATGCCCGGGCCGTAGTAATAAGGCGCGACCTTGTAGAGGCCGAGCGCCAGGTCGATATAGGGGCCCGCCCACTCCGTGGCATCGATGGCGCCCGATTGCAGCGCCGGCAACACCTCGGCGCCGGGCAGATTGACCGTAATCACGCCAAGACGGCTGAATACCTCCGCACCCAAGCCCGGAATGCGCATGCGCAGGCCGTCCAGATCGGCCGGCGAATTGATCTCGCGGCGGAACCAACCGCCCATGTTGGGACAGCCCGAACCGGCAAGAAAGGCACGCAGGCCGAAGTCCGAATAAAGCTCGTCCCACAGCGCCTGGCCACCACCGCTGGTGATCCAGGCACAATGCTCCTGCGGCGTCAGGCCGGCGGGAACGGAACAGAAGAAGGGGATCGCCGAATGCTTTGCGATCCAGTAATAGGGCGCGTCGTGACCGGCCTCGGCGATACCCTCGCGTACGGCATCGAAAACCTCAAATGCCGGCACCAATTCTCCGGCGGCGAACAGCTTGACCGTCAGCCGGCCGTCGGACATCTCGCCGATGCGATCCGCCAGACGTTGTGCGCCAACGCCGATCGCCGGCATGTTGCGCGGCCAACAGGTCACCAGTTTCCACTGAATGCGGCCCTGGGCAATTGCCGGGGCCGCCAACGGCGATGCCGCCGCGGCAGCCGACCCCGCTGCGGCTCCCTTGATAAATGCACGGCGCTTCATGACTCGTTCCTCCCCTGCGGTCTGCAGCCTATGTGGCCGCGATCAGTGATTGCGAATGGACATCAGATAGGCAATGACGTTGTCCGCCTGCTTGCTGGTTAATACCTTGCGTCTACCCGGCCAGTGCGGCGTCTCGATGGCATCGCGGATGCGCCGCAAGGGATAGGTATCCTCGTCGGCCGCGATGGTGCTGAGCAGCGGCGCACCGTCTTCGGCGGTCGCGTGACACTTGGCGCAGTTGTCCTTTGCGATCGCGCTTCCCGCAACCGGGTCACCCGACATGAAGGCGTATGCGGCGCCCGCCCCGACCATCAATGCCATTGCCAATGCCGTCACGGCCGTTCTCATCATTCCCGGTCTCCCGATCGCTGTGAAGAGCCGCATCATAGCCGGACCGGCCAACACCGCAAAGTTCGCAAAAGTGACGATGCATGGTTATCTTCGCCCTCCGGGAGGAACGATCATGACCGCAAACATCCGCACCACCGTCGTCGGCTCTTATCCGGTTCCGGATTGGCTCGCCGCCAACCCCAGCGAGCAGGCGCTGACCGACGCCACCCGCGTGGTGCTGCACACGCAGGAGCGTGCCGGCCTGGACCTGATCTGCGATGGCGAGCTTTACCGCTTCGACATCAATCACCCGGAAACCAACGGCATGATCGACTACTTCGTTCGCCCGATGTCGGGGATCCGCACGGAGATATCCTTCGACGAGTTGATCGCCTATCGCAGCAAGGCGGGCATGGGCTTTCGCCGCCGCCCGCCCGGTGTTGTCGAGGGCCCGATCGGCAGCGGCACGCTCGACCTGCCCGGCGCCTGCGAGACTGCCACCCAGTTGGCCGGCGCCCCCCTCAAGTTCACCCTCACCGGCCCGCACATGCTGGCAAAGACGTTGATCGACAAGCACTATGGCGACCTCGCCAGCCTCACCGCGGCACTCGCCGATGTACTGGCGGAGCAGGTCAGCCACTGCCAGGCCGACGTGATCCAGGTGGACGAGGCCAACCTTCCCGGTCATCCGGAGGAATGGCAGCTTGCGGCGGAGACCATCAACACCGTGCTCGACGCGGCCAAGGGCACCACGGCGGTGCACCTCTGCTTCGGCAACTATGGCGGACAGAGCATCCAGCAAGGCACCTGGAACGCACTGATGGACTATCTCAATGCCCTGCACACCGATCATATCGTGATGGAGAATGCCCATCGCCCCATCGAGGAGCTGGCTGCCTTCCGCGACCTGCGGCCAGAGATCGGCATGGGCCTTGGCGTGGTCGACGTGAAACGCACCGAGATAGAGAGCCCTGACACAATCGCCCGGGCCATCGAGCAGGCCGAGAGCGTGATCGGCCGGGGCCGCGTCAAATGGATTCACCCGGATTGCGGCTTCTGGATGCTCAAGCGCCCCATCGCGGACGCCAAGATGCGCGCGCTGGTGGCCGGGCGAAATCTATTTGAGGGTCGGCCCGACTGACTCCTACTCTGCTGGTGCCGGCGTTGCCGCGACGGGCTCTTCGTCCTTGCGGCTCTCCTGATCCTCATGCTCGGATTCCAGGCTGCGCAGGCGGTCGGCGACATGGCTTGACGGCTTCGTGAAGCGGGCCAGCATGGAATACAGCACCGGCACGATGAACAGCGACAGCACGGTCGAAAAACTTACGCCGCCAATGATAACCCAGCCGATCGACGCCCTACTTTCGGCGCCAGCACCTGTGGCGAAGGCAAGCGGGATGGCACCGCAAACCGTGGCGATCGTGGTCATCAGGATGGGGCGGAAGCGGGCAATGCACGAGCGGATGACCGCCTCGCGCACATCGGCCCCCTGCTCGCGCAGCTGATTGGCGAACTCGACGATGAGAATGGCGTTCTTGGCCACAAGGCCAATCAGCATCACCATGCCGATCTGCGAATAGACATTCAGCGTAATGCCGGTAAGCAATAGCGTTCCCAGCGCGCCCGTCACCGCAAGCGGCACCGACAGCAAAATGATGAACGGGTGGATGAAGCTTTCGAACTGCGCGCCAAGCACCAGATAGATGATGAGAATCGCCAGGATGAAGGTGAGCAGCAGGGATGACGAGGAATCGCGGAACTCGCGCGACTGCCCACCATAGGTGATGCGCGCTTCGCCGGGCAGGCGGTCGCGGGCCATGGCATCGAGATAGGCGAGCGCCTCGCCGAGGGTGTAGCCCGGCGCCAACGAGGCCGAGATCGTCACCGCCCGCATGCGGTCGACGCGGTTGAGCTCTTTCGGCCCCGCCGCTTCGCTCAGGTTGACCAGGCTCGACAGGGGTATCAGCCTTCCTGTGGTGTCCGAGCGCACGTTGATGTTGGTCAGGTCGTTGGGCGTCACGCGGTCGTCGTCCTTCGCCTGCATGACGACGTTGTACTGAACGCCGCGGTCGTTGAACGTGCTGGCGAAGCGGGAGCCCAGCATGGCCTCTAGCGTGCGCCCGATGGACTGGATCGAGACCCCAAGATCGGCCGCCCGGTCGCGGTGGATCTCCACGCGCAGTTCGGGCTTGGTCTCCTTGAAGTCGCTTTGCACGCTCAACAAGTTGGGATTCTCGGCCGCACCTTCGAGAATGATCCCGCTCCATTCGCGCAGCATGTCGTAGGACGGCCCGCCGATGACGAATTGGACGGGCGTCTTGCGGCCCGGCTGGTTCAGGCTCGGCGGATTGATGGCGAAGACCATGGCGCCGGGAATGCCGAGCAACTGCGGAAACATCTCGGCAACGATCTCTTGCTGCTTGCGCTCGCGCTCTTCCCAAGGCTCGAGCACGACGAAGGCAATGGCGAAGTTGACCGGGCTGGGGCGACTCAAGCCAGGTGCGACGACACCGAAAATGGTATCGGCTTCTTGCTTGTCGAACAGCGACTCGAGCTTCTGCTCCGCCTCTTCCAGATAGGCCCGGGTGTAGTCGATGGTGGCCCCTTCGGGCGCGTTGAGGACCACCAGAAACACGCCGCGGTCCTCCGTGGGCGCGAACTCCTGATTGATCTGGTCGTAGAAACCCTTGGCCACCAGGGAAATGACTATGCCAACGAACAACATCACCACCGGCAGGGCAAGCGCACCGCGCAAGAGGAATTCGTAGCCCTTGTTGAGGGCCCGGAACAGAACCTCCGTCGCCTTGTAGAGCAGGCTCTCGTGCTCGTGGGAGACCAGAAGCTTCGAGCACATCATGGGCGTCAGCGTCAGAGCGACCAGGCCCGAGAACAAGACGGCCGCCGCAACGGTGACGCCGAATTCGCTGAACAGCCGGCCGGTATTGCCGGTCATGAGCGAGATGGGGATGAACACCGCGATCAAGGCGAGCGTCGTCGCGATGACGGCGAATCCGATCTGCCGGGCACCACGGTAGCTCGCCAACAGCACGGGCTCGCCGCGCTCGATACGGCGGTGAATGTTCTCCAGGACCACGATGGCATCGTCGACCACGAGCCCGACAGCCAGCACATAGGCAAGCAGAGTCAGGACGTTGATCGAATAGCCCAGCGCCGCCAGCACCATGAACGATGCGGTCAGCGACACCGGTATTGCCACCGCCGGAATGATGGTGGCCCTGAGATTGCGCAAGAAGACGAATATGACACCGACGACGAGGGCGAGCGCCACGAACAGGGCGTGGAACACCCCGTCGATGGAGGCATCGACGAAGCGCGACCTGTCGTAGGCAACCTTCATCTTGATCTGTCTCGCCAGGCTCGGCCGGATCTTCTCGATCTCCGCCAGAATGCCTTCGGCAATCGCCAGCTCGTTGGCCTTGGACTGCTTGACCACGCCGAGGCCGATCGCGGCCTCGCCATTGGCGCGCACTTCGTAGCGCAATTCCTCGGTGCCCAGCTCGACCTCGGCGATCTCGTGCAAACGCACCAGATAGCCGTCCTTTTCGCGCAAGACCAGAGCGCGGAACTGCTCCGGCGTCACCAGGGCGGATTCGGTGCGAACCGTGAATTCGCGCAAGTTGGATTCGATGCGTCCCGACGGCAGCTCCACATTCTGCGACAGCAGCGCCGCCTCGACGTCCTGCACCGTGATGCCGCGCGCGGCCATGGCCCTGCGATCGAGCCAAATGCGCATGGCGGGCTTGCGCTCGCCGCCGATCATCACTTTGGCGACACCCGGCACCACCGAGAGACGGTCGACGAGATAGCGGTCCGCATAGTCGCTGAGCTGGATGGCGTCCCACTCGTCGCTGGTCAGTGCGATCCAGAGCATGGGACGGGCATCGGCCTCGACCTTGGAGACGATGGGCGCCTCCACATCGAGAGGCAGGCTGCCGATGGAGCGTGCCACCTTGTCTCGAACATCGTTGGCGGCCGCGTCCACATCCCGGCCGAGCACGAACTCGATATCGACCTGGCTGCGCTCTTCGCGGCTTTTCGAGGTGATCAGCTTGATGCCTTCGATGCCGGCAATGGCTTCCTCGATGATCTGGGTGACCTGCGTCTCCATGATCTGTGCCGAGGCCCCCTTGTAGAGGGTCACGATGGAAACGGTCGGCGGATCGATATCCGGATATTCGCGGACTGACAAACGATCAAAGGCAAAGAGCCCGAAGATGATCAGGACCAGACTGACGACGGTCGCAAAGACCGGCCGCTTGATGGAGATGTCGGAGAGAACCATGGCCTATTCCGCCGCGGCCGCCTCGGGCGGGCGCGGCGCCACGTTGGCCCCGTCCCTGACCTTCTGCACGCCGCCGACGACGACCGCCTCCCCCGCCACGACGCCGCTCACCACCTCGACCTCGCCGGGCATGCGCTGACCGAGCTCCACCGACGACTGGCGCACCTGGCCGGCGTCCACCACGAAGACATAGCGCTGCGTGCCGTTGGCAACGACCGCCTCCTCGGGGATGATCACAGCCTGGTGGCGCGTCGAGATGCCGAGTTCCACCAGCAGGAACATACCGGGCTTGAGAGCCTCGTCCGCATTATCGATCAGAGCCCGGATGGTGACGGCCCTGGTCACGGCATCGACGCGGCTGTCGATGGACGACACCTGGCCGAAGAAAACCCGGCCCGGATAGGCCTCGGTGCTCGCGGTCACCTCCTGGCCCGGCTGGAGATAGGCGAGGTTGCGCTCAGGCACCTGGAAGTCGAGCTTGATGACGGCAATGTCGTCGAGCGTAACGATGGGATCGCCCGGCTCCACCAGGGCGCCGACCGAGATATTGCGCATGCCAAGCCGGCCGGCGAAGGGGGCACGAACCGCCCGCTTCGAAAGGCGAACGCGCGTCGCGGCCAAAGCCGCCTGCCAGCGCTTGACCTCCGCCTCGGCGGCCTTGAGGTTGGCGGCAAGCTCGTCAACCCGCGCCTCCGGGATGTTCTGGCTCTGCATGAGGCGTTCGGCCCTTGCATAGAGCTGACGGGCGTTCTCCAGGCGTGCCTGGTGGACGGCGATCTCCGCCCGGCTGACCTCGATCTCGGCCTGCTGGATACCGCTGTCGAAACTGACCAGCACGTCGCCCTGCTGCACCCGCGCCCCTTCGGCGAAATGAATATCGGTGATCAGCCCCATTTCGTCCGACATCAGCGTCACGGACTCGTTCGCGCGCGCCGTGCCGATGGCCTCCAGCGTCACGAGAACCGAGCCAACCCGCGCGGCTGCGATGTCGACCGGGGTCGGCGGACGCTCGCTCTGGGCCGCGGTATCGCCACCGCCACCGCCGCCGATGAACGGGAGGGAATCGCGGTTCTGATACACCCACCAGCCGCCGGCGCCCAAGGCACCAACCACAATCAGCTGAACGAACAGCGAGCCTATGGATTTGCGCAGGCCTGCCACAGAGTTAGCTCCTTATCCAGAATCGGGCGGATTATTTCCGCAAACGGCTCCGCCAACAAGGGGGAGCCATGCAATGCTGGCATGACGAGCGGACATTCACACGCGACGCTTGGAGCGTGTTCCAATTGGCCGGAACATGCACTAGCCTTTGGGGCTGCCATGACCGTCCAGCTTTACCATCACCCGATATTTCTGCAGCACGACCCCGGACCCGACCACCCGGAGCGCGCTGACCGTCTTTATGCGATCATGGACGCATTGGAGTCCCATTTATTTCGCCGATCTGGTTCGTTGCGAGGCGCCAGAAGCGTCCCTCGAACAGATGTACCGCGTGCACCCGGATTACCATGTGGATCAGCTGCTGGCGGCCAGTCCCGCGCTGGGACGCGTGGCGGTCGAGGCCGATACGGCCATGTCCCCGGGCTCCGGCGAGGCCGCCCTGCGTGCAGCAGGGGCGGTCTGCGCCGCGGTCGACTCTCTTTTTTCAGGCGAGGCCAAGCGCGCCTTTTGCGCCGTGCGGCCGCCGGGACATCACGCCGAACCGGCGCGCTCCATGGGTTTTTGCCTGTTCAACAATATTGCGGTCGGCGCCCGTCACGCCTTGACCGCGCACGGCATGGAGCGTGTGGCGATTGTCGACTTCGACGTGCATCACGGCAATGGCACGGCGGCCATCTTCGCCGAGGAGCCGGCGGTGATGTTCGGCTCCACGCATCAAATGCCGCTCTATCCGGGAACGGGCGGGGCCGCGGACGTTGGCGTCGGCAATCTGGTCAACATGCCCTTGCCTCCAGGTGCCGCCGGGCCGCATTTTCGTGCAGCCTGGGGTCGTTTCCTACCGCGCCTGGTCAAGTTCGAGCCACAGTTGATATTCATCTCCGCGGGCTTCGACGGACATCGCGACGACCCGCTGGCGCAATTGCGCCTAAGCGAACGCGACTACAAGTGGATCACCCAGGAGGTCGTGCAAGTGGCCGACCAATGTTGCGAGGGCCGTGTTATATCGAGCCTCGAAGGCGGCTACGAATTGACAGCGCTTGCCACATCGGTCGCTGCCCACGTCAGTGCATTGATGGCCGAGTGACGGAAGGCTGAAAGGGAAAGACATGGCAAAGGCTTCATCTCAGGCCGATCCTGAGAGCATGGATGACGTGGCCTCAATGAGCTTCGAGCAGGCATTGGCGGCGTTAGAGGATATCGTGCGGCGGCTGGAGGACGGCGACATCGATCTCGATGGGGCAATCGAGGCCTATGCCCGCGGCGCCGCGCTGAAGCGCCATTGCGAAAGCAAGCTGAGCCAGGCCGAGCAGCGCATAAGTCGCATCGCGGTCGGCGCCGACGGGTCACTGAGTGCGGTTTCCGAATCGGGCGAGACAGACGATTGATCGATCTGAATGCAGCCCTCGAGGCATCGGCGGCGGCAGTGGAGGATCGACTTGCTGCCTTGATTCCGGAAATTGCGGGCGGTCACCAGCGCCTGATCGACGCCATGCGATATGCCGCATTGGGTGGCGGCAAGCGGCTGCGGCCATTCCTGGCGCTGGAATGCGCCAAGCTGTTCGAGGCTGATGACGGTGCCGCCCTTCGCGTGGCAGCAGCCGTGGAAATGATCCACTGTTATTCGCTGGTTCACGACGACCTGCCGGCTATGGACGATGACGATCTTCGGCGAGGCAAGCCGACTGCCCATATCGCTTACGACGAGGCCACTGCCATTCTTGCCGGCGATGCCCTGCTCACTCTCGCATTCGAGGTTCTGAGCGATCCCGCCAGCGACAGCGATGGGGATATCCGCGCCGCCCTGGTGCTCGCCCTGGCGCGCGCCGCAGGCCGCGACGGCATGGTCGGCGGTCAGATGATCGACCTCGAGGCGGAGAAGCGGACGCTCGACCTCGACGCCATCATCGAGCTGCAAGCGATGAAGACGGGCGCCCTGATCGCAGTTTCCTGCGAAGCCGGTGCAATCCTCGGACGGGCGTCGGCGGAAGACAAGGCAGCGCTTGCCGCCTATGCCGGCGACCTCGGGCTTGCCTTTCAGATCGCCGATGACCTGCTCGATGTCGAGGGCGACGTCGAAGAAGTCGGCAAGGGCGTTGGCAAGGATGCCGCGGCGGGCAAGGCTACCTTTGTTTCGCTGCTCGGGATCGATGAAGCACGAGCACGAGCGCAGGCCTTGATGCAGTCCGCCATCGCCCACCTCGATAGGTTCGACGAGCGCGCCGATGGCCTGCGTGCCGCAGCCCGCTTCGTCGTCCAGCGCCGGCATTGACCGTGAGCAAGACCCGTGTGGACGCTTTGGTGGTTGCCCGCGGCCTTGCCGAAAACAGGACCAAAGCCCAGGCATTGATTCTCGCCGGCAAGGTGTTCAGCGGCACCCGGCGGCTGGACAAGGCGGGTCAGGCCATCGCCGAGGACGCGCCACTGGAAGTGCGGGGGAAACCCCACCCCTGGGTGTCACGCGGCGGCGTGAAATTGGCGCATGCGCTCGAGGAATTCTCCCTCGACCCGTCGGGACTCATTGCGCTCGATATCGGTGCGGCCACGGGCGGCTTCACCGACGTGCTCCTCTCCAAGGGTGCGTCACGCGTCTATGCCGTCGATGTCGGCCACGGGCAATTCGACTGGCGTCTACGCAGAGATGAGCGTGTGGTGGTGCTTGAGCGCACCAACGCGCGCCACCTGACGGCGGAACAGGTGCCGGATCCCATAGGCATCGTGGTCTGCGATGCGAGTTTCATCGGCTTGCGCACGGTCTTGCCGGCTGCCCTGGACATGGCGGCACCGGGGGCCCTGCTTGTCGCCCTGATCAAGCCGCAATTCGAGGTCGGCAAAGAGAAGGTCGGCAAGAACGGCGTGGTTCGGGACCCCGCCCTGCATGAGGCGGTCTGCGACGATATCCAGGCTTGGCTCGAATCTCTGCCGAACTGGCGGGTGCTCGGTATCGCCAAGAGCCCCATAACCGGGCCTCGCGGCAACGTTGAATTTCTCATAGCGGCCGAGAAAAGCGGTGACGGCACCGTTGTGTGATGGCCGTCACTTTCTGCCCCGGCAGGCCATTCTATGTTTCTTCTTAACGACCTTCCAAACTCACACACAAACGGGTCGCTGCACTCATCCACCCCATGAGTAGCGGCCCTTTTTTTTGCCTGAAGGGCGCTAGACTTTGATGACGATCTTGCCGAAGTGCCCGGCGGCCTGCATGGCGTGATAGGCGGCAGGCGCGTCATCGAATGCCACTGTCTGATCGATGACCGGCTTGAGCCCATTCGCCGCAATGGCATCATTCATGCGCCGGAACATGGCCTGGCTGCCCACATAGATACCGTGAACCGTCAGTGACTTGCGCATGATGGCGACGGGATTCATCTGACCGCCGGTGAGAATGCCGATCAGCGCCACATGGCCACCAACGCGCGCGGCCTCCACAGAGCGCTCCAGCGTGCCGGCGCCGCCTACTTCGACGACATGATCGACACCGCCGCCGGTCATCTCCGCCACCGGGCCGTGCCATTCGGGATGCTCGCGATAATTCAGCGTCTGCCAGGCGCCCATCTCGCGCGCCCTGGCCAGCTTCTCGTCACTGCTCGAAAGCACGATCGCGCGCGCGCCGTGCATGGCACAGAACTGAAGCGCGAATATGGATACCCCTCCGGTGCCCAGCAGAAGAACCGTCTCGCCCGCCTTGACCTGTCCTTTTTCGACCAGGGCATGCCATGCCGTCAGCGCTGCGCAAGGCAGGGTTGCCGCTTCCTCGTAGGACAGATGTTCGGGGATCGGCACCACGCCATCGGCTGCAAGCACAACCTCCTCCGCCAGCATGCCGTCCACGGCGCCGCCCATGGCGCTGGCCATGGCCGCCGCGCTGATCCCGCCATCGACCCAGGCCTGGAAGAAACACCCTGCCACGCGGTCGCCGACGGCTATGCCGTCAACGCCACTACCGACCGCCGTCACCTCGCCGGCGCCATCCGAATTGGGGATGCGCGGAAAGGCAACACCGCGCGGTACGGGATCGCTGATGATCATCAAGTCACGGTAATTGACGGAATTCGCCCGCACCCTGACCCGCACCTGGCCCGGCCCGGGATTGGGGGTTTCTCTCTGCGACACCACCAGGGCGTCTATGCCGTCGCCGGACTGGATTTCGTATGCGCGCACCGTTACCTGCTCCCAAAACTGTCATCTCATTTGCGGCGGCACCATAACGGCGGCCTAGGTATCATGTCGAGGCGGCAGGAACCCGACATGGCAGCACCAGCGAAATCTTCGTGCCGTTCCCCAGCTCGCTCTCGATCTGTACCGACCCGCCATATTGGTCGACGGTGCTCTTGACCATCGCCAAGCCGAGCCCCGCTCCCTCTCCCGCCTGTTTCGTCGTGAAGAATGGCTGGAAGGCCTGATCGCGAACCTCCGGCGCCATTCCCGGGCCATCGTCTTCGATGGTGATGCGCACAGCGTCTGCCGACCCGCAGTCCAGCGTCACGGCAATGCGGCCGCTGTTCTCGCCGATCGCCGCCGCCGCGTTGTTGACCAGATTGAGCAGCACCGACTCCAGTTGGATCGGATCCGCATATAAGGTGCAGGGTGCCTCGCACAGATATTCCTCAAGAAGAATTTGCTTCGGCAAGGAGTACCGATACAGCGAAAACACCTGATGCATCATCCGGTTGAGATCCAATTCACGCCGTGACGGCTTGTCCCGACGGCTGAAAGCAAGCAGCCTGTCAACCAGTGTCCGGGCCTTGCTATTGGCCTGGGACATGGTTTGCAGCCGCTTCCAGTTTCGCTCTTCGTCGCCCAGGTTGTTCATCATGAGATCTGTCAGCGCCATGATGGGCTGCAGCAGGTTCCCCAGGGAATGGGCGATCCCGGCCGCCACGGCGCCGAGCGTCTCGACGCGGCGCAGCTGCTGCAACTCGGCCTCGTAGCGGCGGCGCTCGGTGATGTCCTCCGCCGTACAGACAAGTGCCACGACTTGGTCATCGTCATCACGAATGAAGCGGTTGCGCCAGGACCATAGGCGTTCATCGCCATCACGAGTGACGACGGGAGATTCTCTGGCGAACGCGTCTTCTCCGCTGATGTCGCCTTTGCCCCAGACTCCCGCTTCGAATATCTCCAGGCGCCGCGACCGCTCCACTTCCGGAACCATCATGTCAAACCAGTTGCGGCCAATCACCTCGTCGTCGCGATAGCCCAGCAGTTCCAGCGCATGGCGGTTAACCAGCCGAATTCGACCCTGCGGATCGATCACCATAAAGACCGCATTGGCGAGACTCATGTAATTGTCGAGCGTATCCCTTTCCCGTGCCAGGTCGTGTGTGCGTTCGCGTACCAGGCTTTCCAGCTCCTCGCGATGACAGCGCTCGGCATCCTCGGCGCGCTTACGCTCCGTGACGTCTCGAACGACACAAACCAATTGTCGCCGTCCGCCGCCTTCCGCGGGAATCTCGCTGATCGTGAGTTCGCTGGGAAATGTCGCACCGTCACTGCGGCGATGCTCGACCTCGGATTCGAACAGGCCGTCGCGCCTTAGCACCGGGAACATGACATCCCACAGCCTCTCAAACTGCGTCATGTCCGCGTGCAAGACCGCCAGATCAAGGCCTATCAGCTCTTCCTCGCAATGGCCGAAAAGCCGCTCCATGGCGGGATTCCCGCCAACTATCGTCCGCGTCTCAACATCCACCACTAAGACGGATTCGCTAATGTTGGCATAGATGCGCTGCATCAGCGCCTTCGACGCATCGAGAGCACGCTCGATCCGCTTGCGCTCATCGATATCGAAGAGCACCGATTGACTGGCGGGCGCGCCATCCCAATCGACGATCATCGCCCGACAGCTCAACCATGTCGTGGAGCCGTCCTTTCGCATCGCGCGCAGCTCGTAGTCCGCCGGCGGCGTGGCGCCGCCCAGGCGATCGGAGCGGTAGCGTCGGGAAAGATCGAGATCGTCAGGATGGATGTGGGCGTCCACGCTCTCGATCTGCATGAGATCCGCAACGGAGTCGTAGCCCAGGATGTCCGCCAGGGCCTGGTTGGCGAAAAGAACCTTGTCGTCCCGCTGGACCAGGATGCCCTGGTTGGAGCCTTCGATCAGGTTGCGGAATTGCCGTTCGCTCGCAGCAATCGCTGGGGCGGCGGGCCGGGCGGCGCGGCTCTGCTCCCGTTCGGCTTGCTCGACAAAGTCTCGCCCGCGGCCCCCGTCCGACATCTCATCGCCTCATGAGAGCTTTCGCCGCAGGATTTCGTTGACGGTGCCGGGGTTCGCCTTGCCCTTGGTGGCCTTCATGACCTGGCCGACGAAGAAGCCCATGAGCTTCTCCTTGCCCGCCTTGAAATCGGCGACCTGATCCGGGTTGGCTTCCAGAACCTTGTCGATCTCGGCTTCGATGGCACCGGAATCGCTGACCTGCTCCAGGCCTTCCGCGGCGACGATCTCGCCCGCGTCGCGCCCGCTTTCGAACATGGTCTCGAAAACTTTCTTGGCGATGCTGCCGGAGATGGTTCCTGCGGCCACAAGATCGAGCAGACCCCCAAGCTTCTCCGGCGTGATATTGGACTCCGAGAGTTCCTGCCCCGACGCATTGAGCGCCCGGCCAAGCTCGACGCGAACCCAGTTCGCCGCCACACGCGCGTCGCGGCCTTCCGCCACGGCCTCGAAGAAGTCGGCGCGCTCGCCATCGGCAACCAGCATGGCGGCATCGTCATGGCTCAGGCCATAGCCATCGATGAAGCGCTGCTTGCGCGCATCGGGAAGCTCCGGCATGTCCGCGGCAAGGCGCGCCACCCGCTCCTCGCTGAGCACCAGTGGCAGCAGGTCCGGATCGGGGAAATAGCGATAGTCGTGCGCCTCTTCCTTCGAGCGCATGGAGCGCGTCTCGTCGCGGTCGGGATCGAACAGCCGCGTCTCCTGGGTGATCGTGCCGCCGTCCTCGATGATCGCAATCTGGCGCGCCGCTTCGATCTCGATGGCGCGGCGGAGAAAGCGGATCGAATTGAGGTTCTTGATCTCGCAGCGCGTGCCCAACGCTTCGCCCGCCCGGCGCACGGAGACATTGGCGTCGGCTCTCAGCGAGCCCTGCTCCATGTTGCCGTCGCAAGTACCAATGCTGCGCAGGATGGCGCGCAGCTTGGTGACGTATTGGGCGGCTTCCTCGGCGCTGCGCATATCGGGCTCGGAGACGATTTCCATCAGCGGCACGCCGGAGCGGTTGAGATCGACGCAGGTGCTGTTCGCATGCCGGTCGTGGATGCTCTTGCCGGCA
>CAZKTK010000020.1:0-17159 GCA_964555535.1 uncultured Rhodospirillaceae bacterium | reverse complement strand
TGGATGCGGGGTGTGTGCCGTACTAACACATGCCTGACCTCTCGGCCTGGATAGAGCACTGGGCGGCGTTTGCGCCCGACAAGATCGCCATCGACTGCGCTGGCGAAAGGATCAGCTATGGCGATCTCGCCGGGCGCATCGGCGCTCTGGTGGAGACGCTTGATGCAGGGCCCGGCGACCGCGTTGCCTATCTCGGGCAGAACTCGCCGCGCCTTATCGAACTCGTCTTCGCCTGTGCCCGGCTCGGCGCCATCGCCGTGCCGCTGAACTGGCGTCTGACCGCAAACGAGCATCGCTATATCCTGAAGAATTCCGGCGCCCGCGCCCTGGTCCATGAGCCTGATTTCGCGGATACGATTGACGACGTGGACATCACCCGCATCGACGCCGGCAGTTGGCAAAGCGCGCCTCTGCCGCCGTCCCGTGGCGGGCCGGGCAGCGCCGTCCTTATCGTTTACACCTCCGGCACCACCGGGCGCCCCAAAGGCGCCGTGCTTGACCAGCGCGCGCTGTTCTGCAATGCGGTAAACAGCACCGCGATGCACGATTTGACCGCCGCCGACCGAATACTCACCACCATCCCGTTGTTCCACGTCGGCGGCCTCAACATCCAGACCCTGCCGGCGCTGCATGCAGGCGCGACCGTCTATCTCCACTCCGTTTTCGATGTCGAAGCAACTTTCGCCGCCATCGCCCGCGACCGCCCGACGCTTACCGTGCTGGTGCCGGCGCAGATGCAAGCCATGCAGGCACATGCGGCCTGGGCCGGCGCCGACCTCAGCTGCCTGCGCATGGTGACCACCGGTTCGACCATCGTGCCCCACGGGCTGATCGAGGCCTTTCACCGGCGCGGCGTGCCCGTCGGACAGGTTTACGGCTGCACGGAGACGGCACCCATCGCCACCTATCTGAGGGCGGAACAGGCACGCAGCCATGTCGGCTCCGTTGGCCTGCCGGCCCTCCATAGCGATGTGCGCGTGGTCGATGACGAAGGCCACGACGTGGTGGACGGCGAGCGTGGTGAGATCTGGGTACGCGGCGACAATGTGATGCGCGAATATTGGAACGATCCGGAGGCCAGCGCCGCAGCCTTCAGCGACGGCTGGTTCCGCACCGGCGATGTCGCCGAGCGCGGCACAGACGGCTTTCTCTCGGTGGTCGACCGCAAGCGCGACATGATCATCTCGGGCAGCGAGAACGTCTATCCCGCCGAGATCGAGCGCGTCCTCGCCGATGCGCCGGCTATCGGCGAGGTGGCCGTGGTCGGGCGCGCGGACGAGCGCTGGGGTGAGGTTGCCGTGGCCGTTGTGGTGCGCAAAGACCCGGCACTGGATGCCGACGGCGTGCTGGCATTGCTTGACGGGCGCCTGGCACGCTACAAGCATCCCCACGACGTGATCTTCGTCGATGCCTTGCCGCGCAACGCCATGGGCAAGGTCGAAAAGCCCGTGTTGCGAAGCATGGTCTAGAGCCCGGAGGACAGCATGATAACGCTACGCAACACCGTCGCCCTGCTCTTCGCTTTGGCCACTGCGGCAGCACCCGCAACGGCGGAAACGGTGTTACGACTGTCGAACTGGGTACCCCCGAGCCACGTGATATCGCGCGATATCCTGACGCCCTGGGCCGAGGACGTGGCGCGCGTGACCGAAGGCCGTGTGCGCATCGACATACTCAAGACCGCGCTCGGCAAGCCGCCCGCCCATTACGACATCGCCCGCGACGGCCTCGCCGACATCACGGTCGGCGTGCACGGCTACACACCGGGCCGCTTCGTGCTGACGCAAATTGCCGAGCTACCCTTCCTCAGCGATAGCGCCGAGGCGCTCTCGGTTGCCTATTGGCGTATCCATGAGCGCTATCTGGCATCCCACGGCGAGCACCGCGGCGTGCAGCTGCTTGGCCTCTGGACCCACGGGCCGGGGCACATCTTCAACGCGCGGCGCGACATTTACGCGGTGGCCGACCTTGACGGCCTGAAGTTCCGCGTCGGCGGTGCCTCCGTCAGCCGGATATCGGATGCGCTGGGTACGGTCGGCGTGCCGGCGCCGGCGACTAGGGCCTATGAATTGCTTTCCAACGGCGTTGCCGACGGCATCTACTTTCCCACCGAGTCGATCGAGTTCTTCAATCTCACTCCCTTCATGCGCCACGGCACGCTGATCCCCGGCGGGCTCTACAATGCGAGCTTCTTCCTGGTCGCCAACGAAGACAGCTGGCGGGACATCGACGCGGCCGACCGCGAAGCGATTTTGGCGGTGTCCGGCGAGGTGCTTGCGAAGCGCGCGGGCATGGCCTGGGACGCATCCGACCAGGCCGCGATGGAGGCGCTGACGGCCGCCGGCACCGCGCTGACCGTGGCGGAGACGCCAATGATCCAGGAGCTGCAATACCGCCTCGCCTTCGCCGAGGCCGACTGGGTCGCCAATGCCAGCGACGCCGGTGCCGATGCCGCGCTCGCGCTGGCAGCGCTGCGCACGGAGATCGAGGCCTATCGCTAAGAAGCCGGTAGAGGGCACTCTCGACCGCCTGTTTCTTGCAGGCGGCTGGGTGGCTGCCGCTCTGGTCTTCGCCATGATGGCGCTGACGGTGACCGACGTGGCCGGACGCTATCTCTTTGCGTCTCCCGTACCAGGCGCCTTCGAGATTACCCAGGTGTTGCTGGCCCTGACCATATTTGCCGGCCTACCGTTGGTGAGCTGGCGCCAGGGGCATGTGACCATCACCCTGACCGACCGCTGGTTCTCGCCATTCCTCGCCAACCTGCGCGACCGCTTGCTGGCCGCCATCTGCGCCGTGGTTGCCGCCGTCATGGCGTGGCGCCTGTGGGTTCTGGCCGGACGCCAGGCGGAATATGGCGACCGTTTCGAGTTTCTCGGCATAACCCACGCCGCCATAAGCACGCCCATGAGCGTCATGGCGGGGCTTTGCGCATTGGCGCTGTTGCTGCGGGCGTTGTTTCCGGGGAAGCGTTAAGCCGATGGATGCGATCCTCGCCGGCTTCGCCGGCTTGTTCCTGCTCATCCTGCTGCGCCTGCCCATCGCCTTCGCCATGGCGCTGGTGGGAACCCTCGGCGTCGCCTCGCTGGTCGGCTGGCGCCCGGCGCTCGCCCTGGTGCAGCAGACCACCTTCGACACCGGCCTGTCCTACGAGCTGTCGGTGGTGCCGTTGTTCGTGCTTATGGGCAATCTGGTGGCGCGCGCGGGCCTCTCGGACGAGCTCTACGCCGCGTCCAATGCCTGGCTCGGCCACCGCCGCGGCGGTCTGGCCATGGCCACGGTACTGGCCTGTGGCGGTTTCAGCGCGATTTGCGGCTCGAGCCTGGCGACGGCGGCGACCATGGCGCGAGTGGCGATGCCGTCGATGCGCCGCTACGGCTATGCGGATTCGCTGGCTGCCGGCGCCATCGCCGCGGGCGGCACCCTCGGCATTCTGATTCCGCCAAGCGTGATCCTGGTGCTCTACGGCATTCTCGCCGGCCAGGATATCGGGCTTCTGTTCGCCGCCGGCCTGCTGCCCGGCCTGCTCGGCATAATGGGCTACATGGCAGCGGTCGGCGCCGTCACCCGGCTTCGCCCGGAGCTCGGCCCGCGGGCTGAGCGCGCCGGCATGGCCCAGCGCTGGCATGCCACGCGCCAGGTCTGGGGCGTGCTGCTGCTGTTCGTGGTGGTGATGGGCGGCATCTATGGCGGCGTCTTCACCCCGACCGAGGCGGCGGGCGTCGGTGCCTTCGGCGGCTTCCTCTTCGCCCTGGCACGCCGGCGCATCGACGCGCGCGGGTTGATCGACGTGCTGGTGCAGTCGGTCGAGACCACGGCGATGCTGTTCTTCATCCTGATCGGCGCACTCTTGTTCTCGGGCTTCCTGAACATGGCAGGCCTGCCGGATATGCTGGCGGAGCTGGTCGCCGGCATCGACGCGCCGGGGCTGGCGGTGATCGCCTGCCTGCTCGTGATCTACCTCCTGCTCGGCTGCGTACTCGAAAGCCTGGCCATGGTGCTCTTGACCGTGCCGGTCTTCACGCCGATCGTCGCCGATCTCGGTTTCGACCTGATCTGGTTCGGCATCGTCGTCGTGGTGGTCACCGAGATCAGCCTGATCACGCCGCCCATCGGGCTCAACGTGTTCGTACTGCGCAGCGTGCTGCCGGACGTGAAGACCGGCGATATCTTCCGCGGCGTGGTGCCGTTCTGGATGGCCGATATCGTACGCTTGGCGCTGATCGTCGCCATCCCCGCCATCGCCCTCGCGCTTCCGGGAAGCATGCGCTAGAAGATCGCCATGACCAGTTCGGATTTCATCGTAATCGGCGGCGGCATCGCCGGCATCTCGGCGGCGGCGGAGCTGGCGCGCGAGGGCAGCGTGGTATTGCTCGAGCGCGAGGAACGCCTCGCCTATCACACCACCGGGCGCTCGGCGGCCTTCTTCACGATCAATTACGGCAACGACGTGATCCGCGGGCTGACCGCGGCGAGCGGCCCGTTCCTGACCGACCCGCCGGACGGCTTCGCCGAGGCACCGCTGATGAGCCCGCACCCGGCGGTCACCATCGCACGCGCCGACCAGGACGCGGCCTTCGCGGCGAACCTGGCGGAGGCGACGGCCTCGCCGGGCAGTATCGTCGAGATCAGCCCGGCCGAGGCGGAGGCCATGATAGGCGTCATGGCGCCGGGCTATCTCGCCCGCGCCCATCTCGAGCCCGACGCCCAGGCCATGGATGTGGACCTCATCCACGGCGGCTTTCGCCGCCAGCTTGCTGCGCGCGGCGGCGAAGTGGTCTGCAACGCCGAAGTCCTCGGCCTTGAGCGCACGGCGGGCCTGTGGCACGTCGCGACCGCTGCCGGCACTTTTCAGGCGCCCATCGTGGTCAACGCCGCCGGTGCCTGGGCCGATGTCGTGGCGGGCCTGGCCGGAGCACGACCGGTCGGGCTGCGGCCCAAGCGGCGTACGGTCATTCTTTTCGACCCGCCAGCGGATACCGACATGGGCGCTTGCCCGCTGGTGATCGATTGCGAGGAGCTTTTCTATTTCAAGCCGGATGCGGGCATGGTCCTGGCAAGCCCGGCCGACGAGACGGATTCGCCGCCGTGCGACGCCCAGCCCGAAGAGCTCGATATCGCCCGCGTGATAGACAGCATAGAGAGGGCGACAACACTGCGCGTGCGCCGCGTGGCGCACAAATGGGCGGGCTTGCGCAGCTTCGTTCGCGACCGCACGCCCGTGGTCGGGCTCGATCCGGAGAATGAGGGCTTCCTCTGGCTGGCCGGCCAGGGCGGCTACGGCATCATGACCTCGCCCGCCATGTCCCGCGCCGCCGCCGCGCTGGCGACCGGCAATGCCTGGCCGGCGGATATCGCCGCCTTCGGAATCCAGCCAGAAGATCTGTCCCCAGCGCGCTTTAATCGGTGACAGTTACCTATTACTGATGATTTTTCAGGTATTTTTCCAATAGGTAAACAGCGATTTCGTCGCGCACCTTGTCTACGACATCATAACCTATTGAAATCATACCGATAACATAACAACAATAGGTAACTGTCACCAGTTATATGGCGCTACGGATAGGCGCAGACCTGTTCGGTCACGAGCAGGAAGCCGCGGGTGTCGGCGGCGGCCATGGTGAAGCGGTGGTCGCTGTCATTGATCACCACGGAATGATAGAGCGGCAGCGCGCCCTGGACCGTTTCGCTGCGCCCCCCGGGCAGCGTGAAGGAGACATCGACCGGCTCGGTACGGTCGAACCAGGCTTCCTTGTTGCCTGCCGCGTTGACGCTGGGCACGCCACTGGCCGATACGGTAATCAGATTGCTGGCGAAGCTCACCGACGCATTGCGGCCGTCGGAAAACTCGGTCTGCACGATGAAGCGCCGGCTTGCCACCTCGGAGCTGCAATTGGTCTCGTTGGTGGCGACACCGATCACATGACTGATGCGCTCCGCGGATACGCCCGCCTCGAGCCTGGCGCGAACCACGGTCATGATATCGTAGACCTCGCCCTGGGGCACTTCCGCCTCGTAGCGCTGGCGGTAGCGGGTGGCCCTTTCCAGTGCCTTGGCCCGGGCGGCGATCGCCTCGTCTGTCTCCGTCCGCAGGCGCTCGTTCTCCTCCGTCATGGCGTCCATGCGCGATTCCAGCGCGCGATTGCGGGTCTCGGCATGCTCGCCGCCCATGCTATAGGCCCAATAAGAGATGACGCCGATGATGGCGCCATAGAAGACGAGCTTGACCATCGCCATACGCCAGCGATCGCGGCGGCGGCGATCGAACCGACTGCCATGGCCACTGAGTGTCACCGAACCGCCTCCGGCTACCGTTCCGTGAGTTTCAGCTCGATGCGCCGATTCTGGCGGTAGGCCTCATCGGTCTCACCTTCATCGAGCGGATGAAACTCGCCAAAGCCCGTTGCGGCCAGCTTTTCCGGCGGCACGCCGCTGGCAACCAATTGGTTGGCAACCGTAATCGCACGAGCCGAAGAAAGCTGCCAGTTGCTCTGGAACTGCGGCGTGTTGATCGGCCGCTTGTCCGTATGGCCGTCGATGCGCAGGATCCAGTTGACGTCGCCGGGGATCTCGGCAGTGATTTCCAGCAACAGGGCAGCCAAGTCGGTTACCTGCTGGAGACCGGCCGGTCCGAGGTCGGCGGAGCCGGAATCAAACAGCACGCCCGACTGGATGACGAAGCGGTCGCCCTCCACCGAAACATCGCTGCGCCCGGCCAGCACCTCGCGCAGACGACCGAAGAATTCGGAGCGGTAGCGCGACAATTCCTCGACCTTGCTGGCAAGCGCGATATTGAGGCGGTTGCCGAGATCGGCGATCTGGATATCGCGCTCGGCAACCTCGCCCACAGCGATATCCAGCGCATCCTGGATGGCGGCCAATTGGGTGCGCAGCTGAGCGATCTGTTGATTGAGCAACGCCACCTGGCGCTGGGCATTGCTCGAGATGCGCCGCTGCTCGGCCAGGTTCCGCCGTGCCTCGGCTGCTTCCAAGCTGAGATCCTGCTCGTTGGCCTGGGCCGCTTCCAGCATTGCCATGGCAGCCGCCAGCTGCAGCTCCAGATCCTCGACAGTCTCATCCTGGCTGGAGGCGGAGATGCCCGCCTCCTCAAGCAGACGCCGCAAGGAGCCCTTGTCGGCGGATAGCGCGGCCACCCGCTCCTGCAAGGCGTCGCGCTCGGCGGTGGAGGATTGCAGCTGCGCCGAAAGCTGATTGAAGTCGCCGCGCAGTTCGTTGTTGGCCTGCTTCTCGAGCCCGAGCAGCTGCTGCAAGGCCACCACTTCCTCCGACAGCTGGGCCAGCGCTTCGTCACGACCCGACAGGGCGCGCCCGAGGAAGAACTCCGACAGCACGAAAACCACGATGAGGAAGATCAGCACCAGCAGCAACGTCGACAGGGCATCGACGAAACCGGGCCAGATGTTTGGCGATTGCGATACGCGGCGCGAGCGAACTGCCATTCAGCGAACCCTCCGCGGCGATCCCTCGCTCACGACCCGTCGCCGTCGCGGCGCGGCGGCGTCGGCGCGCGCACGGTAATGCGCGGCCCGGTCTGGCCCTGCTGAGGCTTGGGGGCGGCCTGCGGCGCAGGTTGCGGCGGCTGCGCGGGCTGCGGCGGCGGTGTCGCTGCCGGAGCGGCCGCGGCAGGCGGTGCGGGCGGTGCCGTCGTCGTTGGCGCCGGCGCGTTGGTGGTTGCCGCAGCGATGGTGCGGGCCAGCAGCTTGATCTCGCTGCGCAGCTCGTTGGCGAGCTGCTGGCGACCGTTCACAGTCTCTTCCAGCAGGCGCGTCACATAGACGTCGAGATTCCGGATATGGCCCCGCGATGCCTCGTCCAGGCCACCGTCCTGGCCGGCGGAATCCGCCAGGCGCTGCAAGACCGGTCGCATGTCGGACTGGCCTTCCGCGAGCTTGACCATGAGGTTCTGCTCCGAGCGCATCTGGTCGGTTAGCGTTGCCAGTTTCTCTGTAAGTTGCAGGATGTTCGAATTTGCGGCCCGGCGATCGTCCTCACCGCGCGACAGGGTGCGCTGCAATTCCTCGAGGGAATCGGCGGTCTGCTCCAGCAACGCCTGCACATAGACGGGCATGGACTGGTCGCCTTCGCCAACCGCACCACCGCTGCCGAGGCGCGTGACGCTGGACAGCCACTCTTCGAGATCATTGTAGAACTGGTTCTGCGCCTGGCCCGACTGCAAATCGAGAAAGCCCAGCACAAGCGATCCGGCAAGGCCGAACAGGGACGACGAGAAGGCCGTGCCCATGCCCCGCAGCGGCTCGTCCAGCCCGGACTTGAGGGCCGCGAAGGTGGAGACGATGTCTTCATCCGCTATGGCCAGGCTCTGGATCACCGATCCGACCGAGCCGACGGTGTCCAACAGGCCCCAAAAGGTGCCGAGCAGGCCGAGGAAGACCAAGAGGCCGATCATATAGCGCGAGATGTCGCGGGATTCGTCGAGCCGGGCGCCAATGCTGTCGAGCATCGAGCGGGTCGCCATGGTCGACAGCATCATCTTGCCTTTGCGGTCCGACAGCATCTTGGCCATCGGCGCCAGCAGCGTGGGCGTCGATTGCGAGGTCGTGGCGGCCTTGCCATCGGCCCGGAAGGTCTCGATCCAGCGCACCTCCGGGTTGAGGCTCAGGACCTGGCGGAAGCTGTGGCCGATGCCGATCAGCAAGACGCCGAGGATCAAGCCGTTGAGCGGCGGATTGGCCGTGAAGGCGCCGATCAGCTGCTCGAGAAGGACGAACACCACCGCGATCGCAAGCAATAGGAACGCTGTCATGCGGAGTAGGAAACGGCGGGAGCTATTCATAGGCTGGGATCACGCCTTGCTGGAGCAGTGTCGGTGCGGCGCTATGTGGTGCTTGCCACCGCATATTGCCAGTGGAAATCTCAACGAACGGTAATGACATCGACCCGGTCGGGGGGCCCGCTTTCGTACTTGGCGCCAAGCGCACGGACATCGATCCGAGTCGAATTGACGCCAGCGTCGATAAGGAAGGAGCGGACCGCCAGGGCCCGCGACAAAGACAGACGGCGAGCCGCGCTGGCGACACTGCGCTCGGCGCTGGCATAGGCCTTGAGCTGCAGGCGAAGCGCCTCGTCGGCGGCCAGGCTGCCGGCAAGCGCGCGCAACGGAGCCTCGGCCTCCCCGGAAAGCTCGGCGCCACCCGGCGCAAACGCGATCACCAGCGGCGCATCCGGAGCAGCCGGCGCCACCGCAGCGACCACGGTCTCGGGCGCAGCCTCGGCGGCTGGTGCAGGCGGCGGCGCGGGCTCGGGCGCCGGTGCAGGCTCGGGCGCCGGTGCGGGCTCGGGCGCCGGTGCGGGAGCGGCAACAGGTGCGGGCGGCGGCGGCGCTGGCTCGGGGGCAGGCGCGGGATCGGGCGCAGCCACAGGCGCTTCCGTCACGCTCACCACGGGAGCCGGCGGCGGGGCTGACGGCGCCTCGGGAATGTCAGGCTCGGAGCGCACCACCTCGACAACGGGTGGCGGCGCTTCCGGTGCGGGCGGCACCGTGACTTCGGGGGACGGCACCGGGTCAGGTGCGGGCGCTTGCTCGGGCATCGGCGCCGGCGCCGGCATGGGGTCGGGAAGCGGCTCGGCCGCCACCACCGGCGGCACATCGCGATCGGGCAACGTCAGGGTCGTCGACTGCACTGCCGACGGCCGACGCAAAATAATGGGTTGGGGCATTGCCGTGGGGGCTGGCATGGCACCACCGTCCGGCACCAGGCCGATCAGGCGCGAGCGCGGCGGCCCCAAGGCGGGATCGTAGAGCGGCGGTCCGTCCGGGCCGATGCCGGGGCCAAGCCGCCCCGCACTATAGGGATAGCCGGGCGCGGCGCCAAAGACCGCGGCTTCATTGACCTCAACCGCTGGTGCGCCGCCACCGACAATGACGGTATCCTGGGCCAATACCGGGACCGCGAACACGCACAGCAACGCCGCGACGGACACCCCTCGCAACCCCCGTGCTTTTGCTTTCATGCCGGCTTCAGGCAAATCCACGCACCAGTACGGCCCCCACGCGACCGCCGCCACAGTCAGTTTCATGGGGAATCATAGCCCGAGAGGCTAGGCCGAACAACCGCTTATGGTGCAGACGACAGTGGTCCCGCGCGGGACAAGGCGGTGGCGAGATCGCGTCCGAGATATCCATTGCCCGCCACAATGGCCCCGGAAGCCGCCGTATCGGCCTCCACCAGGCCGCCGGCCTCGCGCACCATCAAGCCACCGATCTCGGCCACCACGGGCGCCACACCGGCGCCCCAGAAGCCGTCGAAACGCCCTGACGCCACAGCCGCCATGTCGAGTGCCGCGCAGCCTGTCTCGCGGGTCACGGCACCCGTGCCGGCAAGCGCGCGCAATGCAGCAGCATGCCCGGCCGCATCGCCCGGTGCCGGCGCCAGTGCGACAAGCGCGTCCGCGATGGCGCTATGGGCCGACACGCGGATGCGCTGGTGATTGGCATAGGCGCCGATGCCATGCTCGGCCCAGTTCAAAACATCGCGCAGAGGATCGTAGATGGCGCCGGCCAGGATGCGGCCTTCCTCGCGCACGCCGACGACACTGGCGAACCAGGGCAGACCGCGCCCGAAATTGCGCAGGCCCACGATCGGCGCCACGAGCCAGGCCGGCTCGCCCGGATCGCCGAGGGGATCGTCGGCCCGGATCACCCGATAGTCCCGCCGCGCCCGGGTCAGCTCACGCATCAGGCCGTCCTCGGCCCGGCTCAGCGCCTTAGCAGCGAACTTTCCCGGCCCTTTCGGGCTCGATTGCAGCGATTCGATCTCGCCGAAGTCGCGATTGAGCGCGCGCGCGGCCTTGACCACCGCGCCGGCGATAACGTTGACGACAGGCGAGCGTTGCGCCATCGAGGCTTAGTCCTTGGCCCGTTCAGCGTAGGTGGCCTCGGCGATATTGACGACAATGCGCGCACCGACCTCGATATGGGGCGGCACCATCACCCGTTCGCCGTTCTCCAACAGGGCCGGCTTGAAACTCGACGCCGCCGTCTGGCCTTTGACCACCGGCTCGGTCTCGGTGACGGTCATGGTCACAGTATCTGGCAGCACGATGCCGATGGGCTCTCCCTCGAACATCTCGACCGTCAGCTCCATGCCTTCCTGAAGGAAGGGCAGACCGACCTCGATGAGGCCCTTCTCGACCGCGATCTGCTCATAGGTCTCGCCGTCCATCAGGGTCAGCAGGGCACCGTCCTCGAAGAGATATTGATAAGGCTTCTGCTCGAGATAGGCGCGCTCGACAGTCTCCGCGGCACGAAAGCGCTCGTTGAGCTTCGTGCCGTCGCGCATGTTCTTCATCTCGACCTGATTGTAGGCGCCGCCCTTGCCGGGTTGGGTGGCCTGGGTGCGCGCGACGCGCCAGAGAGCGCCCTTGTGCTCCAGCACCATACCGGGACGCACGGCGTTGCCGTTGATTTTCATGATTCGCTCGGAGGTATGAGAGGATATGCAGAACCGGCGCGGACCCTATCAGCATGCCCCGGGAGTGGCAATGGCGGGCCGCGCGGGATGGCAACAGTCAACTGAGGGGACTTGAGTGATGCCGGCCATTCTGTTGGACACCGCCATGCTCGCCCATGTCGCGAGCGTGATTTCCCTGATCGGCTTTGCTGTTCGCGATCAGCTTCTGCTGCGCGGACTGATTGCCATCGGCACCATCTTCTATATCGCCTTTTATTGGGTGCATCCGGCCGAACCGCTTTGGGAATCCATTTTCTGGAACGCCGCTTTCGGCGGCATCAATTTGTTCATGATCGCCGCAATCGTGATGGAGAAGAGCAGTATCCGTTTCTCGGACGAGCAGCGGCGCCTGTTGGCAGCGCTCGATCTCTTCAGTCCCGGCGAGTTCCGCCGCCTGATGCGTATCGCCGAGCCTTTCCGCTGCACGGCCGAGGAACCGATAACCCAAGCAGGCCAGCCACTGGAACAGATCTGGTTCGTGCTCGACGGCCAAGTGCGCGTGGACAGAGAGGACGATAGCCTGACGATAGGCCCACAGGTGTTCGTAGGCGAGATCGCATTCTTGTTACACCGCCCGGCGACCGCAAATGCGACACTGCTTGCCGGTGCCAGCGGCGTGCGCTGGGACTATGCCAAGCTGGCCCGTTTGTTGGCCCGCAATCCGTCGATGCGCATCGCCTTCGACCGTTTGCTCAACCGCGACCTGGCCGCCAAGTTGTCGACGTGACGCAAAGGGCGGGAAGCCATCCGCCAGCACCTGCCGTGGCATTGCCGATCGTCACCTTCGAGAACAGCCTGAGCGTTCATCTCCATGGCGGGGAAGCCCGCGCCGTCAAGCTGCCCTATGCCCAATGCCCATACCGGCGATGTCTTCGGCACCACCAGCTTTCTTGTGATCGATACCCGCCACGGCGGGATCTATCGAGGCAGCATCGGGGGACCGGCTTGACCCACATCAATACACGCGGCGGGCGCATTGGTTAGAGCTGGTGCATCGAACCCTGGAGGTGTCCCCAATGCCAGACGATTCCGGGCGTGGTGTCGTGCCTGGATTCGTACGGAGCCTTGTCCGGCCGCTGCCGCGCCTGCCGCTGGCCCTGGCGCTCACGCACATCGTGCGGCGCTTGGCCGCGCGCCGGCCGGAGGTGTTCGAGCGGCTTGCCCCCTATGATGCGCTCAGCCTGCTGATCGACCCCTCGGACCTGCCTTTCGGCTTTCGCGTGACGCTGGCGGGCATGCGCTCGCAGGTCGATATCGTTGCCGATACGATGCCCTGCGATGTGGCGGCACGGGTGCGCGCGCCCCTGCTTGTGCTGACCGGCCTGCTTGACGGCACCTATGATGCCGACGCGCTGTTCTTCTCGCGCGACCTTGTGATCGAGGGCGACACGGAAGCCGTGCTCGCCGTGCGCAACGCCATCGAGGAAGCGGAGCTGTCTCCCGCCGAACTGCTCGGTCTGGCCGGGGCACCAGCCCGCCTGCTCGACCGCGCCGCGGGTGACGGCTTGTCGCTGCTGCGCCGCAAGCTCGGCGCACCGGCCCCGTCCTTCGCGGCGAGGGAGCTCTAGCATGGCGGCCCGGCAAAGCGCCGAGCTGGTCTGCCCGGCCGGCACGCCCGCAGCGCTGCGGGCGGCCGTCGAGGCGGGTGCCCACGCGGTCTATTGCGGCTTCCGCAATGAGACCAATGCCCGCAACTTCCCGGGCCTGAATTTCTCCGAGGCCGAGCTGGCGGACGGCGTCGCCTTCGCCCATGCCTACGGCGCGCGAGTGTTCGTCACGGTCAATACCTTCGCCCGCGCTGGTGCCGTCGATCTTTGGCGCCGTGCGGTCGATGCCGCGGCGGCAGCCGGCGCGGATGCGATCCTGGCCGCCGATATGGCGGTGCTCGACCACGCCGCCACGCACCATCCCGACCTGCGGCTGCACTTGTCGGTGCAGGCCGCCGCCGGCACGCCCGAGGCGATCGGCTTCTACGCCAAGACTTTCGGCATAAAGCGCGCGGTGCTGCCGCGGGTTCTCAGTGTCGAGGAGATCGCGAAGCTCAACGCGGAAATCGACGTCGAGACCGAGGTCTTCGTCTTCGGCGGCCTCTGTGTGATGGCCGAGGGCCGCTGCGCGCTGTCGTCCTATGCCACCGGCAAGTCGCCCAATCTCACCGGGGTCTGCTCGCCGCCAAGTCATGTGGAATATGCAGAAGAAAAAGGCGTACTGACCGCCAGGCTCGGCGGCTTCACCATCGACAGATTCGCGGAAGGCCAGGCCGCGGGCTACCCCACCCTCTGCAAGGGCCGCTTCATCGCCAACGACTGCGCCTCGCACCTGTTCGAGGACCCGGTCAGCCTCAATGCCGCGGAGCTTCTGGTCAACCTGTATCGGGCCGGGGCCTGCGCCTTCAAGATCGAGGGCCGACAGCGTGGCAAGGCCTATGTGGCCCTGGTGGTGAGCGCCTTCCGCGCCGCCGTCGATTCCCTTGATGACGAGGAAGCGGCGGCGGAGGTCTCCCGGCGCCTTGCCGCGCTTACCGAAGGTGGCCGCGAGACCTCGGGCGCATACCGAAAGATGTGGCGCTGATGGATCGTATCGAGCTTTCCCTGGGGCCCTGCTTCTTCAATTGGCCCGCCGATGATCTCGCGGATTTCTACGCCCGTATCGCCGACGAAGCGCCCGTGGACCGCGTCTATCTCGGTGAGGTCGTCTGCGGCAAGCGCATGCCGTTCACCGACCCGCTTTGGCCGGGGCTGATCGAGCGCCTGGAACGGGCGGGCAAGACGGTGGTGGTCTCGATGCTGGCCCTGCCGGCAACGCCGCGCGAGCGGCGCGCGATGGCAGAGCTCGCGGCACTCGACCGCTCGGTGGAGATAAACGACATGTCGGCCTTTGCCGTGCGTGACGGCGGGGCCAGCGTCGCCGGGCCGTTCCTCAACATTTACAACGAGGTCGCCCTGTCCGCGCTCGCGAAGCGGGGCGTCGAAAGCTGGTGCCCGACGGTGGAATTGCCCCTCTCATCGATCGCCGTCATGGCCGGAGCCTGCCCCGAGGTGGCGGTGGAACTGTTCGCCTTCGGCCGCCTGCCGCTCGCCGTCTCCGGCCGCTGCACCCATGCTCGCCTGCACGGTCTCAACAAGGATTCCTGCGGCTTCGTCTGCGAGCAGGACCCGGACGGCATGAAAGTCTCGACCCTCGACGAGCGGCCATTTCTCGCCGCCAACGGCATCCAGACACTGTCTGCCGGCGTGCACTGCGTGACCATGACGACGGAGGCCCTGCGCGCCGCCGGCATCCGCCGCTTGCGCCTATCGCCCCAGGCCGTGGATATGGTCGCGGTATCCGACCTCTACCGCGCCATGCTCGACCGCGACATCACCCCGGCGGAAACGGAAAGCGGCCTCATCGAACTTTCCTTGCCCGGCGAACCATGCAACGCCTATCTTGCCGGCGAACCGGGCTGGCAGAAGGTGGCGGTCTAAAGCCCTTCGGCAAGGAAGCTTCGAACCTCCTCGACGAAGCGGGCCCAGGCCGGCTCGTGTTCCAGCATCAGGTGGTTCCGGCCTTCGAGGGCGACGAACCGCGCATTCGGAATCATCGCCGCCATACGCCGGCCCTCCTCGAACGGCACCATGGCATCATCGCGGCAATGCACCACCAGCGTCGGCACATTGACCTCGGCCAACAGCGACGTGACGTCGATGGTGTTGACCGCCAAGCGAATGCGCGCAGCGCCCTCGCCCGAGGTCGTCATGCGCTGTAGGTTGTTGAACCAGTCGATCTGCTCGGGCGTTCCCTCGGGGATGAACATCGAGGTGAAGAGCTGGCGAATGGCCGGATTGTCCTTGCCCCAATTGTTGCGCATCAAAATCATCTGGGCCTCAGCATCCTCGATATCGGACCGCGTCCCGCGCTTGGCCCGGCCGCGGGCGAAGCCACCATATAGAACCAGCCGCGAGACCTTTTCCGGGTGGCGCACGGCATAGGCGATGGACACGGGGCAGCCTTGCGAGACTCCAAGCAGCGGAAATCGATCGAGCCCGCAGGCATCGACCACGGTCTCGAGATCGCCGACGAAGGCGTCGAAGGAGATGTTCTCGGCTTCCCAGTCCGACAGCCCGTTGCCGCGGGCATCGTAGCGCACCAGCTGGTGGCCGGAAGCAAGCTCCATCAGCAGATGTCGCCAGATCGGGCTGGTCCAGTCATATTCCAGGTGGTTGAGCCAGTTCGCCGCCTTTACCAGGGGCGGACCATCGCCGGCTACTGCATAGGCGATCGAGACGCCATCTGGTGCTGAGCAGAAGCGGATGTCCTGGTGGTCGGGAACGTGGTCGGCAGCGCCCGCGGCGCCGAGGGTGTAAACGTGCACGGGCTCGGCGATATTCTTGACTTGATGCACGCCGGCATCGACAAGGCTCAGTGCCGCCTTGTTGCGCACCAGCTGCGCCACAGTCTCCGAAAGCACGATGCCGCCAGGCTCGCCGAGGGCCTGCACCCGGGCGGCAACGTTGATGCCATCGCCGTAGACCGTGCCGTCGGCTTTCTCGTGGATGTCGCCGGAATGCACCCCGATGCGAAAGCGCATGCGCCGGCTTTCAGGCAGCGGCGCGTTGCGTGCATTGAGGTCGTGCTGGACAGCCCGTGCCGCCTCCACGGCGCCGGCCGCGGTCTCGAAAACGGCGAGCACGCTGTCGCCGGCGGTATCGACGATGCGGCCGTCATGGCCGGCGACGTGCGATGTGAAGACCGCACGGCAGTCGTCGAGCATGGCAATGGTGGCCGGCTCGTCGTCGCTCATCAGGCGCGAATAACCAGCGACATCCGCCGCCAGGATCGCAGCCAGCCGCTGTTTTACCTCACGGTCCGACACGAACTGGACCCCCGAACCTGTGACGCGCCTAACAGTACGCTGGCTGGCGTGCCGCCTCAACCACGCCTTTCCATGCCGGCGTCGATCTCGGCGTTGTAGGCGCGCACGGCGGCTTCCGGGCCGTCGGCATAGTCCCAGACGCCGGCGACGACGGCGAGGAAGTCGGCGCCGGCCTCCACCAGCGCACCACAGTTCGCAGCCGTGATGCCGCCGATGGCGACGCAAGGCACGGTCACCATTTGCTGCCACCAGCTGAGCAGGTCGAGGGAGGCGCGGGTCGGCGGGTCCTTGGTCTGGGTCGGGAAGAAGGCGCCGAAGGCGATGTAGTCGGCGCCGGCCTCCGCGGCCTCCAGCGCCTTATCGCGGGAATCGTAGCAGCTCACCCCGACGATGGCGTCCGGCCCGACGGCGCTGCGGGCATCGGCGTAGGAGCCGTCCTCGGCACCGATATGCACACCGTCGGCCCCGAGAGAGGCGGCAAGGTCGGGGCGGTCGTTGACGATCAACGCCACGTCGTTGGCGTGGCAGAGCGGGCGTGCGGCCTCGACCGCGCGCGCCACGGTTTCGTCGTCGACGTCTTTCAGGCGGATTTGCAGGCAGGCGACGTCGCCGCCGGCGAGAGCCTGGCCGAGGCGGTCGGCGAAGCCCTCGTCAAGGCGCGGCGGCGTGATCAGATAGAGGCGGCAGCGATCCTCCCCCACCTCGGTCTTACGCCTTGCCCTGATAGATCTTGATGATCGTATCGAGCATGGCCAGGGCTTCCTCGCGCGGGCGCTGGAAGGTGTTGCGGCCGATGATCGAGCCGTTGGCGC